>CAIZKT010000637.1:0-3050 GCA_903933565.1 uncultured Victivallales bacterium
ACGATCCCATCGAGCATCATCGTGCGGCCCATATGCGGGCCGCCGTCGCAGGTCTTGGCCCCGAACCGTACCAGTGCGCCCATGGGATCCGCCAGGGCGTACCCAGGCTGTGACAATGCCAAACGCATAGGTGCGCAGCAACTCCACGATGACCTCAAGCCCCTCGTCCCGTTGAGCCGCCCGGGCGGGCCGGACTTCTGCGTCGTGGCTGCAAGGCCAAGCCAATGTAGCAGGAAGGGACCGCCTGTGCTAGTGACGTTGCCGCTCTTCTGCAGCTCGGCCTGGAAACGGGTCCTGCTGCGCCAGGCTGTGTACTGCCGGTCTCACGGCACACGCCCAACGCTTCGCAGATAGCGCACTAGTACGCGCCTCCAGCCCACATCTCATGGTCCGTGCCCGCCGTCCTCATGCCAGGCCGCTCAGATCGGGCTTGAGTACGGAGGGGCACAGGTACTCAGGGGGCACCACGTCCATGTGCGCAAGGGCGTTGCGGATCTTCTTGAGCGTACGTACGTGCCGGCGCAACCTCTGCGGGGCCTTTCCGCGAACGCATAGCAGGCGGTCCATCTCTCCTAACTCCAGGTCGTAGATACTACCGAATTCCTTTCCGCCTCCGGCCACAGGAAGCGGCAGGAAGTAACGCTGGAAACCCTCCAGAATCCTGACACGTTCCTGCTCGATGTGGGGGAAGAGGACTGTCACCTGTGCATTCCAGACCCGCCGCGCAAGTGCTGCGGTATCCCCCTGCAGTGCGAGCCAGCAGGAGTGTGTTTGGGGTTGGCCATCCTGACTGTGGACGACGCCTTGATCCCAGAGTAAGGCTTCCGGCGAACCTGCCTTAACGGACTCCCACTGCCGGGACCGACCAATCTGGGCAAGTTCGGGCACCGGCGGAGCAACCAACTGCTCAACCGACAGGCGGGAGAGTTGCTCGCATAGCTCCCTATCCCACTTGGCGAGTTCAGCGCAGATGCATGCTTTGAGGTTCCTGAGCAGAGGGCAAGTGGCGCCATGGGCGGTGCATTGGTAGGCATAGCATGACATATCTGCGCAACTCACAGAGTCGTCCCAGGTGCGGGTGACCAGATGCAGGTCATTGGCAGGGCCCTTGCCAAACTGCTGGGCCGACCCTGACACGACGAACATCGTACGCGATGTGGTATCTTCATACCGCGAGGCGGCCGCGAAGGCTTCCAGGAAGGGCCACCAGGCATGTTCGGCCTTTGGCGGTATTGGGTCTACCCAGATGATGCGCCCAGAGAACCCCGGCAGCTTGTATACATCGGCGGCGGTCACCCGGTCGCGTGCCGGGAGTTGGGACTCCCACTGGCCGTAGAAAGGCGTCCAAGGATCGTCACGGGGTCCCGGCCAGAGCGTCCACACGTATGAGTCTGCCACCCGTCGGTGCACTTCAGCCGCGAGATCGCCGCTGACCTGCAAGGGCCGGAGCAGGGCGACGGACTTCCCATCACGCACGTCCCGCTCCAACCCCTCCAGGAATGAGAGGGGCCCAGGAAGTTGGAACCAATCCACAGGCATAGCTGACGCTCAGTTCCCGGTGGCTGACTGCACGACCGGCGAGACCGTGCTGTTCACGGTCCATCCATCGCGGCCGGAAGAGGCCACGCCCAGAAGTTCGGCCCACCGCAGAAACCTCTCCACCACCTGCGGGGTGAGGTCGCCAGCCTCCTGCCAGATTTCCTCGGCCGACATCGGGCCGTAGTCCGCCACCATGCGCATCACCCTTAACACAGGTTCCCCGTCCACCCCGAACGCCTGTCGAAGTTCCCCGCGTCTGGCAGGATCGATGACATAGGACCTCACCTGCCCCAAAGCGTCACCAAGGTGCGCTTGGTTGCGCAGTTCATCTGCCAGCCTGCCAAGCAAACCGTGCCAGTTGCCGGTGACGGCACGTACCTGGCCCCGAACTTCGGCAGTCTGCGAACCCACCTCAGAGTCCTCGAACCAACGCCGCAGGGCCTGGTCCTGCCAGACCGTCAGCTGGAGTCGTGCCGATGTCAGCTGTCCAAGGTCAGCCCCGTCCTCAAGCAGGCGCCATAGGCGGGCAGGGCCGCAGGCAAAGAGCACACTGACTGGGGCCTCGCGGCTATATAGGCGACCAACCCGCTCCCTAGCCTGTTCTAGCCAGTCGACGGTCCATTCGGCAGTGTCTGGGACAAACACCAGAGTCTTGCCGGTGCCTTTGCGCTTGCGGAGCCTCGCCAGTTCCGCCTCAAAGGCCTTCAGATCAGCAACGCTCTGCAGCACCTGCACGTACTCCGTGCCAAACACATGTCGCAGGGCGTCCGGTACCTCGTCGAGCCCACTGGCCTGGACCCCGATGACCATCATGACGTTGCTGTCCGGTCCGTTCAGCACCCCTTCCTGCGCCGCTGTGAATGGGCTCCGGCGCCAGGAGCTCTCGCCAACGACCGACCGGAACGTCTCAGCATCGTACTGGGCCGGAGGCTCCCAGGACTGGGCGGACATCAGGACGGCCTCAACATGGGGTCGCGGTCCTAGCAGCGCCGAGACATTCGGGCTCCGGAGGCCGTACCGCAGTTGGTCTCGTGTCCTACGCAGAATCCCTAGCCCTTCCATCTCGTCCAGCAGGTTCCTGAACCGGTCGTGCGCGATAGGCCGTTTGTCGTCAGAGGATTCCTGGAATCCGCTCGCCCACCAGTAGAGGGCTTCCTGACGCAACTGCTCCACGGTCATTCCGTCGGGGTACTCGATCTCCTCATATGCAAGCAGGTGGGCAAGGAGGGAGAACCGACGGTCCAGGTCCAGAGTCAGACGGAACTTGTCTTGCAGTTCCGCGCGCAATTCCTTCCGTTCGTAGACCTCGTCGATGTCACCGGGCGTCACGAAGTACGGCGGGGTGTCGGCGGACTCGATGAACCCCCTGCGATGTGTGATGTGGTCCAGCAGGTTCTGGCAGTAGATCTGGATCAGGTTGGGGTAGTAATTGGTCTGTGCCAGAATCCTGTTGGGCAGGTCTGTCGATGTGAAGAACACGCCTAGGCAGGCCAAGGGTTCCACGATCAGGC
>CAIZKT010000638.1:0-2277 GCA_903933565.1 uncultured Victivallales bacterium
CCGATGGCGCAGGGACAGGAGACAATCAGGATCGAGATGGCCGACTGGAGTGCGAGCGGCCAGTCGCCGGTCAGCCCACCGCGGAGGCCGAAGGCTAAGGCGGCGAGCGTGATGACGATGCCAAGGTAGAGGCCCAGGATACGTTCAAGCTGACGTGGGACGAACGCGCCGTCTCCTCCCGCTTCGGTCAGCTTACGGAGCATCGACTCCTCCCAGGTCTCGATGGCTTCGAGCCGGAGCGGCGTCTGTCCGATATTGAGGGCCCCGGATGGCACGAGCCGCCCGACTGGGTAGACGACCGGTTCGGATTCGCCGTTGATCCAAGCGAGGCTGAGTTCGGCATCCTGGCGGAGTAGGCGACCGCACACGGGTGCAACCTGGCCGCTCGGTACCGCGAATGTCTGGCCGGGCCGCAACGCATCGACGGGGATGCGGCGCAGCGGTGTGGCGCTATCGGCGGTCTCGTAGAGGTCGATGGGTCGGAGCGAAGGCGAGCTGGGCGGCAGACGCCGGCGATTCTGCTCGATGGCGCGCTCCTGCGTCCATCGGCCCACCAGCATCAGGAACGTGAAGAGGCAGACGAAGTCCCAGTATTCCAAGCTAGGCAGATTCAGCGCCCAGCCGACGAACGCGGCGAGGTAAGCGCTGATAAGACCCAAGGCAATCGGCAGGTCCATGTGCAGCTTGCCGCGCCGGAGCGAAGCCCAGGCGCGGGCGGCGAAATAACTGCCTCCGACCAGCATCGAAAGGGTCGCAAAGAATGCCGCAAGCAGTCGGAAGAGCTCGGCGAACTGCTCATCCTGCTTCATGCCTAGGTAGGCTGGCACGGAGTTGAGCATGGCGTTCATCGCGAACGCTGCGCACAGGCCGAGCCGCGTCGTCAGGCCGTCGTCTTCGCGGTGATCCTCCCCGTCGTCCGGTACGATCAGGTAGCCAAAGCCGGCGAGCTTCGTCGCCGCCGCCGTCAGGTCAGCACCTGCCTGCCATTCGAGGCGGATCGTGCCGCGGTGCGCGTTGACGCGTCCGGCGAGCACGCCCGGCGTCTCGGAGAGGAGTTTCTCGATCAGCCAGACACAGCCCACGCACGAGAGGCCGCGCAGGGCGACGCGCAGGGTGTGGCGACCAGAGGCCTCGCCCGCCAGCTGGGCTTCTCGGAGCCAGTCAAAGTCATGCGATCCGAGGATGGTCTCGTTGACCGGCGCGATCGCTTCGGAGCGAAGCTCGTAATAGCGCTCGAGGCCGCAGCCGACGATCAGCCGGTAAACCTGTTCGCACCCGGCGCAGCAGAAGCCGGCCGGTGCCAGCGGATTGAGGATGGCAGAGCCGCAATGGCGGCAGGGCTTGGCTTCAGAGGCAGACATTGCCCGGGGTTTGGAACCAGAGGAGTTTGGTCAGCAGCGCCAAAGCTGCGATTCCCGCCATGCCGCGACGGAGGCGGATGCTGCGGGCTTCGCCGAGGCGCAAGGAGAGGCGATGATAACCCATCTGGGCGGCCCAGAGGAGCGGGATAGTACCGAGGGCGAAGCCGAGGCCGATCTCCGCTCCGCGAAGGGCGTGGCCGCTCAGCAAGGCCAGTCCGAAGAGGGCGTGGAGGGGGCCGCACGGGAGCAACGGGCTCAGCGCGCCCAGCCAGGCTCCGGCGAACGCGGGGCCGCGGCCTTGGACGTGTTGCATCCAGCGCGCATGGCGGCGGCGGATGAAGGCCGGCGCGGGGAAGCCGCGATCAAGCCCGAAGGCTAGGGCGACCAGGAAGATCACCATCGCCCAGGGAAGGTAATCCATGAGCGGTAGGGCCATCCAACGGCCGAACTTCGCTCCGAGGAAGCCAGCCAGTGCTCCGCAGGCGGCGTAGGCAAGCGTGCGGGTCAGGTGATAGGCGGTCGTAAACCCGAGTCTCTGGTCAGCCGTCGCCTTCCATGGGCCGAGGGCGCACGTCAGCGGGGCGCACATGGCCCCGCAGTGCGGCGACACGGCCAGTCCCGCCAAAAAGGCACCGGCGCCGGTCTCAACGAACGGGAGCATGGGCGGGCGGAGGGTTGGAAGGCGCCACGGATTCCGGCGCGTGGCGGATCGCGATGCGCAGCCAGGTAGCCCACACGGCCACGAAGCCTAGGAAGAGCATGGCGAGGGGAATCCAAGGATGGCGGCGCAGAAGGTTCATTTCTTGAGGGTACGCGGATCGGGTCCGATGAAGTGCGCTTTCTGGAGAAGGGAGATCTGTCCGTCTTCGCTGCGCAGGCGGACCGTGAAGTTGAATTCACCTCGGTAGTCCTGGCG
>CAIZKT010000639.1:0-4306 GCA_903933565.1 uncultured Victivallales bacterium
AGAGGCGAACCCCTAGGACCTGAGTAGTCACCACCCACGGAACTGACAGGCGCCCGGCGCCAAGCCAAAGCGGTGTCGCGGTCGCCGTCGGCGACCTTGCCACACGCAGTCCACATGGCCGCCGCGCGATATGGACTTCGTGCGGCAGAGGGCCGCGGACGCGGCCCGTCGACGCCGCTTTCGCTGTCGGCGGGACGGCGGCGGTCGTTTCTTGAAACAGCCCTGGGCGCCAGCGACCAGGCATGTGGTGTGCGTGGCGCCGCGGCAGGATGTGAACCGGAGGGCGGGCTGGATGTCAGTACCGTCAGCGATTTTGGAACTGGTGGAGCGCTTCGAGGCGAACTTGGACGCTTACCGTTCGGGGAACTACAACGAGACACGGCTCCGGCGTGAGTTCGTCGATCCGTTCTTCGAAGCCCTTGGCTGGGACGTGCAGAACCGCCAGGGGTACGCCGAGGCCTACAAGGACGTCATCCACGAGGACTCCATCCGCGTCGGCGGCGCGACCAAGGCGCCCGATTACTGCTTCTGCATCGGCGGCGCCCGCAAGTTCTTTCTTGAGGCCAAGAAACCGTCCGTCAATATCAAGACCGACACCCATCCGGCCTACCAACTCCGGCGTTACGCCTGGTCGGCCAAGCTTCCTGTAAGCATCCTGACCGACTTTGAGGAATTCGCGGTCTACGACTGCCGTACCCGGCCGGTCCTCTCCGACAAGGCTTCGCAGGGCCGCATTCTGTACCTGACCTACCGCGAGTACGCTGCGCGCTGGGACGAGATGGCCGACATCTTCGCCCGCGATGCCATCCTCAAGGGCTCGTTCGACAAGTTTGCGGACTCCGCCAAGGGCAGGCGCGGCACGGCCGAGGTGGACGACGAGTTTCTCAAGGAGATCGAAGACTGGCGCGACATCCTGGCCCGCCACATTGCCCTGCGCAACCCGCAGCTCAGCATGCGTGAACTGAACTTCGCGGTGCAGCGCACCATCGATCGGCTGGTCTTCCTGCGTATCTGCGAGGACCGCGGCATCGAGCCCTACGGGCGTCTGGCTGCTCTGCGCGGTGGGGAAAACGTCTACCGCCGCCTCTACGAGCTCTTCCAGCGTGCCGACGAGCGCTACAACTCGGGGCTGTTCCACTTCCGCCCGGAGAGGGGCCGCGCCGAGGCCCCCGACGACCTCTCCTACGGCCTGACGCTCGATGACGCGGTCCTGAAGGGCATCCTGAACCGCATGTACTACCCCGAGAGCCCCTATGAGTTCTCGGTGCTGCCCGCCGACATCCTCGGCCAGGTCTATGAGCGCTTCCTCGGCAAAGTCATCCGCCTTACGGCTGGCCACCAGGCCAAGATCGAGGAGAAGCCCGAGGTGCGTAAGGCCGGCGGGGTCTACTACACGCCCACCTACATCGTCGACTACATCGTCCGTAACACCGTCGGCAAGCTGCTCGAAGGCAGGACCCCAAAGCAGGCCGCGGCGCTGCGCGTCCTCGATCCGGCCTGCGGCTCCGGCTCATTCCTCCTCGGCGCCTACGAGGTGCTGCTCGGCTGGCACCGTGATTGGTACATCCAGGACGGCCCCGAGAAGCACGCCAAGGGCCGCAACCCGGCCTTGGTTCAGCGCCGTGGCGGCGACTGGCGCCTGACCACGGCCGAGCGTAAGCGCATTCTGCTTAACAACCTCTACGGCGTGTACATTGATCCGCAGGCCGTCGAGGTCACCAAGCTCTCCTTGCTGCTGAAGGTCCTTGAAGGCGAGAGCGAGGAGTCGTTGAGCCAGCTCATGCTCTTCCACGAGCGCGCCCTCCCCGACCTCGGCGGCAATATCAAGTGCGGCAACTCGCTCATCGGTCCGGACTTCTACCAGGGCCGCCAACTCGAGCTCTTCGACCGCGAGGACACCCTCCGCCTCAACGCCTTCGACTGGCAGGCCGAGTTCCCCGAAACCATGGCCCGCGGCGGCTTCGATGCCGTCATCGGCAACCCGCCGTATGTGTTGCTGCAGACCCTGGACCAACGCCCCGTCTTCGACTACCTCGCAAAGCGATACCGAGCGGCGAAATACAAGATCGACACCTACCAACTGTTCATCGAGAAGGGACTGGCCCTGGCTGCGCTCAACGGAAATGTCGGGTTCATCACACCAGCCACCTTCCTGCGGAATAAGCATGCCAGGGCGCTACGCGCTGTCATCCTGGATGCCTCGGAAGTGGACGTCTTGCGTGTGTTCTACTATCCGGTCTTCGCGGGAGCGAGCGTTGACACGTCAGTTCTAATCGCGTCAAAACGTCAGATGCCGAACCCCGCACATCGAGTCCAGGTGATACGCTCGGCGGCTCGGACTGAGGCAGTGAATCCCCTTGAGCAGCAGCAGACCCAGTGGACGACTCACCCCACGCACGATTTCGGTCTGCCAGGCACCGCCGGTTCAGATGACTTGGTCGCCAAAATGACCTCTGCATCCTGCCTGCTTGGCGAATTTGCGACCGCCTACTTCGGCATCCAGACGTTCGACCGGTCATTGCACGTTAGGCCGCTTGCGGAGGCGACGCATTTCAGAGCGGCGGTTGATGGGGGAAACATTCGGCGCTACCATCTCTTGCCGAGCACGGAGTTCGTGGATTTCCGCCCGGAGGCAATCAAGAGTGGCGGGAGGCCGTCCGTATACGAACAGGACCGAGTCGGGACCCGACAGATCGGCGAGGTGCCGATTGCCACGCTGTTGCCGGCTGGCATCTACACTCTGAACACCATCTACAACATCTTCTTCACGAAGGCGACAGAGTACGCTCTCCTCTTTGTCCTGGGTATCCTCTCCTCCAAGGCGCTCGGCTGGTACTGGCGGCAGTCGTTCTTCGATCAAAAGGGCACCTTTCCAAAGATCAAGAAGGACGCGCTACTCTCGGTCCCGATCCCTCGCCTCGACTTCGCCGATCCCGCCGACCGATCCCAGCACGACTGCCTGGTGGCCTTGGTGCAACAGATGCTTGACCTGAACCGGCAGGTGGCGGCAGTGCGGACCCCGCACGAGCGGACGGCCCTGGAGCGCCAGATCGAGGCGACCGACCGGGAGATCGACCGCCTGGTCTATGAACTCTACGGCCTGAGTGCCGACGGGATCCGCCTGGTGGAGGAGTCGGGGTCAGATGTCCTTACTCGGCGAAACCACGAGTGAACCCTTGGCGACGGGACCGGCTGGGTAGCGCCTGCCTCGATGAGGCTGGCGTCGGGCGCGGCCTCATCGAGAGCGTCTACGTGGTATCCCTTACTCCCAGTACCCGGACCCGTGGGCCGACGAACAAAGGCTTCCTGTGGACCAATTGCTGCTCTTCTCTGATCAGGTGGTTCTCGTCAACCGCTGGCGCACCTGCCTGAGCCAGGCCGACCTGGCTGGCGCCACCGCGGTCTTGCAGGAACGCTTGACCGTCTTCCCCCGGCCCGACGGCGGGCAGGGGCAAGGCGCGGGGCTGGCGGCTCTGGGTGAGGTGCTGGAGTTGCCCGACGCGGCGCGCTCCGAGCGCCTGGCTGAGCTGGTCGGATCGTGGCGGCACGAACCGCGCCTGGGCGGGCTGCTCCCGGACGCCCAGGCGCTGGAGGCCGGGCTGTGGGCCGCCCTGAGCCGGGTCCTGCCAGCGCGGCGAACCGCACCTTTCCGAACTGGCCTTTGGCCCGCCGAGGTGTGGGTCCGGGTCGAGGACTGGCCGACGGCGGCGCGTCTCCTGCCCGCGTCGATAGTGGAGCATGGGGAAGTCGCTTTCCTGCGCCAGTTGCAGGCCTGGGTGATGGTTCGGCAGGGGCGCCTTGGGCCCGCCCGAGCCACGCTCGCGCTGGCGCTATGCAACGCCGCTGGGGAGTGCCGCGCCGAGTATCTGTACGAGGACTTGTCCGCGCTGTTGGCAGAGGCCCGCAAGCAGCTCGGCGACAGCCCGGCAGGCTGGCAATGGCTGACTTTCAACGCTTGGCGCCAGGGCCTGCTCGACATCCCGGCTACCCCGTCACCCTACGAGCTATGGCTGCTGGAACAGACGCGCCGCGCCCCCGAGCCGCACGACCCGGCCGCTCGCGGGCAGCACTTCCTGCGCCTGCTTTTCCTGGCTGAGGCCGCCCGGGCCCGCGGGGAGCCCATCGGACGCCAGATCGAACTGCGCGGTCAGATGCAGGCGCTGCAGCCGGAACGCTTCCAGGAGTACATGGCTGAAGTGGAGCGTCGCTGAGGCTCGTACGGGGCCCGCGGCGGTTTCAAGAAACCGGGATGGGCGGCGGAACAACCCGCGGTCTGTATGCCGTATCTGGTTGCGCGAGAACATAC
>CAIZKT010000640.1:0-3135 GCA_903933565.1 uncultured Victivallales bacterium
GCCGTAGATGTTGTCGAACTTGCTCTTGGTGACCGAGTCGTTGACGTTGATAGCCTGGAAGAGCAACTGGCCGGCGTCTGCCATCTGCGTCAGTCGATGCACGCCCGTCGTGGTTTCCTCCGAGACGCCCCGGACGCGAGCTGCCACCCGGTGCCAGTGTCCCGGGCGTTCCTTGAGCACCCGCTTCAGCAGATCGTTGATGGTCTGCAATTCCACATTGTCCGTGGGGACATCGAGGATGGAGGCGTCGTTTTCGGCCGCGTAGCCACGGTGGATCAGCAAGGTAGCGTCCCCACCGTCGTCGACGAGCTGGTCCGGTCCTTGGCCATCGGGCCAGGTGAGGGCTTCGAGGGTGCAGTCCCAGTACTCGAGCAGCGTTTCGCCCTTCCAGGCGAACACCGGGATGCCGCGGGCGGCGATGGCCGCGGCGGCGTGGTCTTGGGTGGAGAAGATATTGCAGGAAGCCCAGCGCACGTCGGCGCCGAGGTCGACCAGGGTCTCGATGAGGATAGCGGTCTGCACGGTCATATGCAGGGAGCCCATGATGCGGACGCCGCGCAGAGGCTGAGCCGGGCCGTACTTTTCCCGGGTAGCCATCAGGCCAGGCATCTCTTTCTCGGCAATGTCCAGTTCCTTGCGTCCGAAATCCGCCAGGTTGGGGTTGGCGATCCAGCAGGTGGGGGTCTTGAAAGTCATGGGACACCTTCTCCAAAAGCCCGTATGCCGCGGGCCGCGGGCCTCAGTTTTCCTGTTGCAGGGCTAGCAGCCGAGCGTGCAGCCGGGTCCAGGTGGCAGCGGGGAGAGCGGCGCCGAGCACGCCGACGACAGCGGCGGCGACGGCGGCGCCCATGCGGCCAGCGGTCTGCAGGGAACAGCCTTGCAGGCACCCGTAGAGGAAGCCGGCGGCCCAGAGGTCGCCGGCGCCAGTCGTATCGCAAACCGTCACCTTTTCTGCCGGGACGTGGACGGTCTGCTGCCCCTGGCGCAGCAGGGCCCCTTCGGCGCCAAGCTTCACCACCGCCAGGTCGCAGTGCTTGGCCAGCACCGCGAGCGCGCTGGCGGGGTCCCGGGCGCCGACGAAGGCGCTCGCCTCCGCCTCGTTGGCAAAGACCATATCGACATAGTTATCGAGCAGGGTCGGCAGTAGATCGGCCGAGGCGCCGACGACCTCTGGGGAGGACAGGTCGAGACAGATGCGGCACCCGGCGGCCCGGCCAAGGCGCAGGACGTGGAGCAGCAGGGGGCGGTTGTAGAGCATGTACCCTTCAGTGAGCAGGAGCGTGCAGCCATGCAGGTCCGCGGGGCCGATCTCGTCGGTGGCCAGGGTCGAGGCCGCGCCCAGGAAGGTGCGCATGGTGCGCTCGCCGTCGGGGGTGATGAGGCTGAGGCAGGTGCCACTCGGGAGATCGGCGGCGCACTTTAGACTCGAGGTGTCGACGCCGGCCTCAGCGGCATGGCGACGGTAAGCGTCCCCGGCCGCATCATTTCCGGTCTTGGCCAGGAGGCGACTCGGGACGCCAAGGCGGGCGAGTCCGACCACGGTGTTGGCGGCGGAGCCCCCGGGGGCGATCTCCGGGGGCGTCGGCAGAGAGGCGAGAAGGCGGCGACGCTCCGCGTCATCCACCATCACCATGCCGCCCTTCTGTCCGGGCAGCGCGGCGACGAACGACTCGGGCACGTGGACCAGCTGATCGAGGAGTGCGGAGCCGAAGCCGAGGACAAGCGCCATGATTTAACCCTTCAAGGCGGCGCGCAGCGCCTCGGCCTTGTCTGTGCGCTCCCAGGGGAACTTGCCGCGCCCGAAATGTCCGTAGGAGGCCGTCTCGCGATAGGACCAGCCAGCCTGGGAGGGCGTCTTCAATCCCAGCGTCTGGGCGATGCAGGCGGGCCGCAGATCGAAGATCTCACCCGCCAGGAGCAGCGCCTGGATACGGTCCTCGGAGACGGCGCTGGTGCCGAAGGTGTCGATGTTGACACTGAGCGGCCTGGCCACTCCGATAGCATAGGCGACCTGTACTTCACACTTGTGCGCCAGTCCGGCGGCCACGATGTTCTTGGCCACGTACCGGCACATATAGGCAGCGGAGCGGTCCACTTTGGAGGGGTCCTTGCCGGAGAAGGCGCCGCCGCCATGGCAGCCGACGCCGCCGTAGGTATCCACGATGATCTTGCGGCCGGTCAGGCCGGTATCGCCCGCGGGTCCGCCGACCACGAAACGGCCGGTGGGGTTGACGTAGTAGCGGAGGTCGTTGGTAAGCAGATGGGCGGGGATGACCTCATGGGCCACATCGGCCACCAGGGTACGGAGGGTGGCGTCGTCGGCGTCGGGCGTGTGTTGGTGCGAGACGACGATGGTGGGGATGCTGACCGGTCTGCCTTTATCGTAGAGGACGGAGACCTGGCTCTTGGCGTCTGGCCGCAGATAGGCATAGGTCGCGGGGTCAGAGCGGCGTAGTTCGGCGAGTCGCCGGACCAAAGCGTGGGCATAGAGCAGTGGGGCCGGCATGAGTTCCGGGGTCTCGTCGCTGGCATAGCCGAACATCATGCCCTGATCGCCGGCGCCTTGTTCCTTGGCGCTGGCCGCGTCGGCGGTGACGCCTTGGGAGATGTCGGGCGATTGGGGGTGGATGCAGACGAAGACTTTGCAGGTATCCGCCGAGAAGCCGACCGCGGGGTCGTTGTAGCCGATCTGCCGTACCACGTCCCGTGCGACCTGCTCCCAGTTGACCATGGCGCGGGTAGTGATCTCGCCAGACATCACGACGAGGTCCGTCGTCGCCAGCGATTCGCACGCCACGCGGCTCTGCGAATCCTGCGCCAGGCAGGCATCCAGGACCGCGTCGGAAATCTGGTCGCAGAGCTTGTCGGGATGGCCTTCGGAGACGGACTCGGAGGTGAAAATGTGTCTAGCCTTGATCTTGCTCATAATGCTCCCGCTTTCAGGAACTCAACCGGTATCACAGTGCCCGCGGCCACCCGGCCTGCCGACGCGAACGCATCGGGCCGCTACTATAACCACGCGCGGTGCGGCTGCAATCCATAGAGGTCGCGCAGCAGGGCTGTTTCAAGAAACCGGGGCTGGGCGGCGCAACAACCCGTGGTCTGTCTGCCGTATCTGGTTGCGCGAGAACATAC
>CAIZKT010000641.1:0-12165 GCA_903933565.1 uncultured Victivallales bacterium
CCGTCTCGCCGTCTCGCCGTTTCCTGAACCCCAGGACCTGAGGTGTCACCACCTACGGAACTGACCTGCGCCCTCCGGCAAGGCAGGGCTGTTTCAAGAAAGAGACCCCGCTGGATCTGGCAGACGTCTGCCATGACCCCGCGTGCCCCCCTGGAGCCCGCGATGCCCAGCCCGTTACGGGCGGGTTCGCGGTACCCGCCGTCGGCAAGACCCCAGAGACGGCGGAAGCCTCGGCAGTGCCGAGACGGACCGCCGACTCCAGTGCGCCTACCACCCGGAAAAACAGCCCTGCCGGCAAGGTCCAGCTTCACCCCGCGCCACCTGCCGGCCTAAACCCCACCGGCGTCACCAACGGCCCGGGAGTCCGCAGGCCAAGGGCGGAGAACCCTCGACAGAGGTCAGGCAACGAAACCGCACCGGGCGGACCCCGAGACGAACGGCTCAACTCCACCACAATCTCCCCAGGCGAGCAGATGAGATTGGCCTGACAAGACAAGGCGGAACCTATCCAGCCGCCAAGCGCTCCCACATCCTGAACCTCCCCGGACTGCAACCAGGCAAGCAGAGCACTCAGCAGCATGGCGCGAGGGCTGCCTGGGTAAAGCGTCCACGCTTCGCGTGCCGCAACCGCCGCCGCCGGCACATCTCCAGCCAGCAGCAGCGCCTGGCCCCGCCAGGCCTGGAGAGCGGAGCGGTGCGGCGCCCGCAGCAGGGCCTGTCGAAAAGCCTCCGCGGCCTCCGCCGGCCGCCCTCGCGCCAGGGATTCCCGGCCATAGGTGGCCCAAGGCTCGGGCGACAGCGGCAATACCCGCGCCGTGCGCAGGGTCTCCTCGCCCAGCTCAGACAGCGACAGCCGCGGCACACCGTCCGCCAGCAGCCGGAAAGCGCGTTCTCCCGGCACTCGCCACCAGGCCAGCAACGCCACCACCGCAAGCCCCGCGAGCAAGCTGCGCTCCACACCCCCCAAACGGGACACCGCAGCCCCATCCGAAGACCGCCAGCAGAACAGCGGCAAAACCGCGGCTATCATGACCGTGGGCGGAATCTGCAGGTTGAAATCCAGCAACGCATGCAGCCCCCAGCCGCCCAAACCAGCCACCGCCGCCAGCGCCAACAGCTCGTCCCCGCCGCGCTGAGCCGCGCCCCGCCCTAGGGCAAACCACGCCGGCAATAGCACGCACAACAGCGCCGCCAACCCAGCGAAACCGCCCGCTTGCGACAGCATCTCCAACACCAGGTTGTGCGCCACCCGCGTTTCTTCGGCCGCAAAAGGCTTGAGCAGCAGGTACTGCGGAAAGAACTCCCCCAGTCCCACCCCGGTCAGAGGCTGGTCACGGAACATGACCAACGCGGCTCGGTAGTAGTGAAACCGGGCGCCGGCTGACAGCAGGTCCCGACCGGCGTTCACCAGGAACATCAACCCAAGCCCACCGCCCAGAGCGACTGCCAGCAGCGGCCAACGCCAGCGCCGCAGACGCCCGGAGCCCAGCACGGCCAAGCCGACGCCGCCCCCCAGGGCTAACTGCGCGGCCCGACTCTGGCTCAGTACCAAGGCGCCAAACACGATCCCGCTGCCGAGCACCACAAATAGCCACTGAGAGAGCCGACGGGGCTCAACCCGACGCCCAATGCGCCACAGCGCCAACAGCGCCAGCGGCCCGGTCAATACCAGGTGCGCTGCATAGCTGTTGGGGTGGAAGAACGGCCGATGCACGCGGGTCTGCAAGAACTTCCCCTGCATCGCCACGCTCCACTCGCGCCCCTGCTCAAGCGCCTGAGCCTGCGCAAAACGCCGCATCTCCGCGAAGCCCCACAAACGCTGATGCCAGCCATTCAAACCGCACAACAACGTTCCCGCGGCAACCGCGGCCAGCAGCCAGCGCCGAAAGCGCTCATCCTCCAGCGACACCAGCAAGGCGGCCGCCAGAAAAGCGCAGACACCACAGAGGTAAAGAAAGAAGGTGACCGCGTAGTCCCATTCCGTCGTCCGCAGGAGACCCGGAACACAGGACAGCAGCAACGCGGACCAGGCCCAGAGCGCCAGACGAACCGAATGACGGGCCAGCGACCGCGAACAGACGACCACCGCCCAGAGCAGCCCGATCCCCGCCAGCCCCCCAAGCAAAAACGGCGGCCAAACCCCAAACACCCATTCCAGCAGGCCCACGGGAAACAGCGGAATCTCAGCCGGGCCAATGGCGCTGCCAAACTTCAGCGGGGCAACCAGGGCAAGCAGACACAGGTACAGGCGCAATAGCCGTACGCCGCGCCCGGGACCACCTGCCGCCGCTCCCTCCGGCAGGTGGAATCCCCCCCTTGTCTGCCTGCCCGTCTTTCGTGCCATGGAGCCCGAACCGGTCAACCCCGTGCGCCTCCTGTCGACGCCGCCGCCGTCGCGGGTACACCCTCCCCCTCGGTCGCTTTCGCGACGCTGGCGGCCGACGGTTCGGCCGACTCGGACGCAGACGGGCTGAACTCACCCGCCGCGGGCGCGGCGGCAGTGCCACCCACGGCAACGGACGACGAGCCCTCACGCTCCGCGCCATCCGGATCGCCAGGGTCGCCCCCGCGCCGATTCGCGCTCCCCTCGGAGCCGTTCCCGCCAGGGCCACGCCCCGTCGCCGACGCCTCTGCCTTGGCCCGAGCACGCGCCGCCTCGTACACCTCGCGGTAGTGCTCCACTTCGTACCCAAGACAGCACTTCAGCCGACCACAGGCCCCCGAGATGTTCGCGGGGTTCAGCGACAAGCCCTGTATCTTCGCCATCTTCACATTGATGCTGTTGAAACGCTTCAGGAAGGTGCAGCAGCAGAAGGCCCGGCCACAAGGGCCAATACCGCCCTGAATCGAGGCTTCATCACGCACCCCTACCTGTCGCAGTTCCACCCGCATGTGAAACTCCTGGGAGAGGTCGCGTAGCAGTTCGCGAAAGTCAACTCTGCCTTCGGCGCTGAACTGGAACACCGCCAACCGGCGGTCAAACGAGCAGTGCGTCTCGATCAGCTTCATATCCAGCCGGTGGAAGGTGATGCACTCCCGTGCCCTCGAATGCATCGTCCGCGCTCGTTCCCGGTTTTCCTCCGCATGCGCGGCGTCCTCCGCCGTCGCCCGCCGCATGATCTCAGGAACGTGTTGGCCCTCAACCTGCCTGCCGCGCGTCTGCTCGGCCCGACTCCGCTCCAGTTCCGACACGTCGACGGGCTGAGCGGTCAGACACCCCACCACCCGCGCATAGTCCTGGTAGCGGTCGCAACGGACGATCACCCGATCATCCCGGTGTAGGCCCAGGGCCGCATCACCCATGCATTCATAGTCGAGCCCGGAGGCTACCGCAACCCGATATAGGTATCTCATCAAGACGCTCGTCCTTTTGCGCTGCCCAGCCGCCGCCGCGGCCCGCTTGACCCGGGACTACACTCAACCCGGCGCCGCCAGCCGGTTACCATAGCCCGGAATTGCCGAATTGGCAGGTCCGGCGCACGATGCCCAGGGCGGTTCCAAGAAAGAGCCCCCGCCAGATCCGGCAGGCGTCTGCCATGATGCTGCTTGCCGCCTTGGTGCCCGCGATGCCCAGCCCGTTTCCGGCGGGTTCGCGGTGCCCGCCGTCTGCATGACCCCCATGTACGGCGGAAGCCCCGGCAGGGCCGGTGCGGACCTCCGACTCCAGCGTGCCTACCACCCGGAAAAAGGAAACAGCCCTGTCCCCGCCACGCACGAGCGCTGCCACCGTTAGCGCACATGGGGCAACGCCCTGGGTATCCGCCCACACCGCGGAGGGAGCCGAAGGGCGGTCCATGCGACGTTGGGTGCAGGCAGGGAAGATGGCTCGCCCCTGCCGCCTGGTGGGCTATGGTCTGCCTCGGTGAAAGGCGCTGCCGGACCCGCAGTCGGGACTGGGGTAGTGCCCGGCGGCGCGGCGTGGGCGGCGGACGGCGACGAGGACACTCCCACAGACGTTCTTGCCCCACCAAGAGGAGTCGCGATGAACAGTTTGGCCACCACCTCCTGTACTCTTCTGGCTGCCCTGACCGCAGCATCTGCCCTGGCGGCGCCCGCCGAGGTGCAACCCATCGCCGCCGACTGGGGCGCCTGGCAGCGTCCCGCCGGTCTCCGGGATCTGCGGGTCGTGGCTGCGACAGCCTCCAGTTCCTTCGGCGACGGTTACCGTCCTGAACTCGCCGTCGACGGCAACCCAAGCAGCAAGTGGGTCGCGGCGGATGAACCCAGCCCCGCCGCGCCGCAGTGGCTCACGCTCCGGCTTGCCGGCCCGCAGCAGGTCTGCGCCGTGGCACTCTTCGGCGAAGCCATTGGCAACGACGGATTCAGGTCAGGGGCAATCCAGGTGGCGCAAGCAGGCGGTGACACCTTCGCCACCGTCCTCGACCTCCCCGCCGCTCCCGGTCGCTCCTGGCTGGCAACGTTCCCGCCGGTGCAGACGACGGCGCTGCGCCTGCTCATCACCGGCTCCGGGGGTCCCTCGACCCACACCGACATCTACGAGATCGTGGTGCTCGGACAGCCCCTGCCGCCAGAGACGATGCGCGCCCGGATAGTGGAGCATCTGACGGCGGCCGGCCGCGCGCTGGCGACGGAGCGCACTGCGGTCGCAGCGCTGGACGCGACCGATGTCCGGCGCCGCCTGCGCGTCCAGGACCGGGCCGGGGCTGTCGCCGCCCGGTACGACGAACTCGCCCGCCGGGAAACCGCCTGGGACAAGCTCGCTGCGGCGGATCAGGCGAGCCTCTACGATGCCGCCGAACTCCTGGCCATCGCCGCCGGCCGCCTGGGCCAGTCCACGGAAGCCATGCTGCCCATCTGGTCGCCGCGCCTCGCCGACACCGACGCCGTGCGCCGTGAGGCTGCCGACACCGCAACGGACACCGGGGTTGCGATCGTCCGTGCCGGTTGTCGAGTTCGTCTTACCGGTAAGGCGGTCGTGCTGGAGTTGGACGAGGCCACCGGCCGCTGGAGCGCCACCTGGCTCGCCCCGGTCGACGCCGCCCTGCGCGGGGCCGACGCTCGCATCGAGGTTGACGGGCAGACCTACGCGCCAGCCAATCTCAAGGCCACCGTCATGCCGCTGTCCGACAAACTTGGCCAGGGCACGCAGCTGGTCCAGACCTGGGGCGACACACTGCGCTGCGAGCGGCGGCTGTGCGTCTATTGGGACCGGCCCGACATCGTGGTGACTGGCAGCATCGCCAACGGTACCGACCACGAGGTGGCCCTGGGCCAGGTCACATGGCTCGATCTGGCTGCCGACAAGGGCGGTTGGTGGCATGCCGGGCAGACCTTCCAGACCCCGGGCGTGGTGACGGTAGCCGGCGACTCCCTGTGGGTCACCGAACCCGTCGGCGCGGTAGACGCGGCAACCTCGGAACGCGGCTATGACGGCACGATGGTGCTGGCGTTGGGCCACCAGGATCCGCCCAGCCTGCTGCTGGCGGGATTCCTCACCGGGCAGGAAGCCAGACCACGGCTCTCGGCGCGCTTCCGCACCCAGGAATCCGGCACGGCTCTGACCCTTTCACAAAGCTTCCTGGGGCGCCGTCTGGCGCCGGGCCAGACCCTGACCCTCGACGCGGTCGTCGTGAGCGCAGGCGTCGAGCCCCAGGCGACGTTGGAGCGCTACGGCGACGTCATCGCCGCCCTGGCGAACCACCCCGTTCGCACTACGCCTAACTCTCTGTGGTGTAGTTGGTATGCACACCGCATGGCGATGACGGAAGATCTCGTCCTGGCGAATGCCGCCGTGGCGGCCGCCTACCTCAAGCCCCTCGGCCTGGAGATCATGCAGCTCGACCACGGCTGGCAACGTGGCGACGTGACCGGTGACTGGGTGACCAACGAGCGCTTTCCGCACGGACTCGCATGGCTCGCCGAGGAACTCCGCCAGCGCTACGGCCTGCGGCTTGGCGTCTGGATCTCGCCCACCGATGTCGCCGAGGTCAGCGACGTGTTCAAGGCGCACCCTGAGTGGATGCTCAAGGATGAGGCCGGCCAGCCACGCGTGAACTGGCGCTGGTACTGGGTACCCAACCCCAACTGCTACGAACTGGACGCCACACACCCCGATGCGTACGCCTTCGTCAAGGACACCTTCGCTCGACTCACGGCCGCAGGCGTGAGCTACTACAAGATCGACTTCCTCGCCTCGTGCGGCGCCGACCACTTCGCGCAGCACGATGCATTCCGTACGCGTGGCTGGGGCGTGCTGCGGCGGGCGATGGAGGCCATCCGTGCGGGGGCTGGCCCGGCGGCGTTCATCCGCTACTGCCAGCCACCGCCGCTACTCGCGGTCGGCCTGGCCGATGCGGCCTACGGCGGCAATGATCTGCTCGACGGCGGCGTGGCCGGGGTCATCCCGGTCACGCGCGAGAACGCCCGGGCCCTGGCGGCAAGCTGGTGGGTCAACGGCCGACTCTACCGCCGCGAAGTCTGCGACCTGAGCGTGCGCATGCAGGCCGACCTCGAGGAGGTGCGCCAGCGTCTGGCTCTGATGGCGTTGGCAGGCTGCAGCATCTCCTTCAGCGACGAGTTCCAATACCTGCCGCCCTCCCGTCTTCGGCTCATGCAGCAGGTGCTGCCGCCGGGCGGACCCGCGATGCGACCCCTGGACCTCTTCCAGCGCAGCATCCCCTCTGTCTGGCACCTGCACTGCCAACAGCCCTTCGGCGCCTGGGAGGTGGTCGGCCTGTTCAACCACGAGGACCAGCCGCAGAGCCGCTCGGTCGAGTTCGCGGCCCTGGGGTTGAGGTCAGAGGAGAACCTGGCGGTCTTCGAATTCTGGGAAGCGCGCTTCCTCGGGGTCCACCAAAGGCGCCTCGATCTTGAGCTGCCGCCCCATTCGAGCCGGGTGCTGTTCATTCACCGTCTCACCGGTGAGCCGCAGGTTATCGGCACGGATATGCACATCCTGGGTGGTTGGCACGACCTCCTGGCGGCCTCATGGGACACCGAGAAACGAACCTTGAGCGGGCGCTGTCGGCGCTTGCCGGGAGCAACGGGTCGTGTCTTCGTCTTCATCCCCCCGGGGTTCTCGCCGCGCTTCGAATTCCCGCTGAACCCGGCCAGCGCCAGCCTGACCCACCTCGGCGGCGATGTCTGGATGAAGGAACTGGAGTTCCGCCAGGCCGAGGTCGAATGGGCGATCCCCTTCACCGGCGCCGCCGCGCCCATGCGTCCCGAGCCCGGTTTGTGAGGGCCGCAAGCGGCTGGCCTCAGGGCTTGGGTACGCAGCCCCGTTGGGGCAGGATACGCAATTGCACCTGAGTCGTCACTTCTTTTGCAGGCCGAATTGGGCGAAGACCCGGTACACGCTGCGGATGCTGATCTTCCAGCCATCCTGGCACAGCTTCTGGGCGACCACCTCGGCCGAGGCGTCCGGATCGAGGTAGCGGTAGCGCACGATCTGCCGCGCGCAGTCCAAAGTGGGAAACGCGCCCCTTTTTGGACTGCGGTGGCAAGACCGCCAAAGGCGGGCGCGACACCGCTTTGGTTGGGCGCAGAGATGAAAGCGGCGTCGGCGAGCTGCGGTCGCAGCCCTCTGCCGCACGCAGTCCATAGTGGGAGACGCGCCCCTTTTTGGAGTGCGCGTGGCAAGACCGCCAAAGGCGGACGCGACACCGCTTTGGTTGGGCGCAGAGATGAAAGCGGCGTCGGCGAGCTGCTGCATCTTCCTGGCCTTCGGCGTGTCCGAGGCGCTGTGACACGACGATCGGTCAACCTCGGAGGCCCCTGCTGCCATGCCTGAACTGCCGGAAGTCGAGACCGTGGTGCGAGGGCTGAGACCGCACCTTGTGGGCGCCCAGATCAGCGACGTGACGGCGACCGTGGAGCGGCTGCGTACGGCAGTGGACCTGCCGCGCTTGCGGGAAGCCTGCCGCGGTCGCACCATCCGCGCTGTCCGCCGCCGCGCCAAGTTCATCGTGGTCGAACTCGATGGCGAGGTCGGGATGCTGCTGCACCTGGGCATGACCGGCGCCTTCCGCATCGTCCCGCACGAGGCGCCACCAGCGGCGCACGAGCGAGTTGCCTGGCAACTGGCCGACGGACGGAGTTGGCGTTTCCTCGATGTGCGGCGCTTCGGCGCGGTGCAGGTCTGTGCGCTACCGCCCACCGGCGGCGATCCGGAGCTCCTGGACGGCCTCGGCCCGGAACCGCTCGGCCCTGACTTCGACGGCGCCTTCCTCTATGAGGTGACCCGCGGGCGCGAGCGGCCGGTGAAGAATCTGATCATGGACCAGGCGGTCGTGGTGGGGGTGGGCAACATTTACGCGAGTGAGGCGCTGTTTCGAGCGGAACTCAGCCCGAAACGCCGCAGTGCCTCACTCAGCCGCGCCGCCGCCGACCGCCTGGCCGCGGCCATCAAGGCGGTTCTCGCGGCAGCCATCGAGGCGGGCGGCACGACGATTGGCGACTTCCGTCGCGTCGACGGCAGCGAGGGCGACTTCGCGGTGAACCTCAACGTCTACGGTCGGCAGGGTCTCGACTGTCCGCGCTGCGGCCTGTCGGCCGGCATTCGGCGCATCGTCCAGGGTGGACGGGCCTCGTTCTTCTGCCCTCACTGCCAGCGTTGACCTCGGACGGACTCGCACTGGGGAGAAGACTACCTCAGCTCCCAGGGCTCTGCGGATTGCGCGCCACGCTCAGATAGGTGTCCCGCGAAATCAGGTTGGCCGCGAACAGATCCTTCAGGGCCCGGTCCATGGTCACCATCCCATCCTTCGAGGCCGTCTCGATCACCCCCAGAAGCTGATGCGTGCGCTTGTCGCGGATCTGGGCGCGGACGGCGGTGCTGCCGAGCATGACCTCGAAGGCCGCCACGCGCCCTTTCCCATCCTTGCGCGGCAAGAGCCGCTGCGAGACCACCGCCTCCAGGCTGGCCGCAAGCTGGGTGCGCACCTGGTTCTGACGGTCGGCGGGAAAGACGTCGATGATGCGGTCCATGGTCTGGGTGCAGTCATTGGTGTGCAGGGTGGCCAGCACCAGGTGGCCGGTCTCCGCGGCCGTCAGCGCCGCCGAGATGGTCTCGGGATCGCGCATTTCGCCAATGAGGATGACGTCGGGCGCCTGCCGCAGCACGTACTTCAGCCCATTGTCGAAGCTGAGCGTATCGGCGTTGACCTCGCGCTGATCGATGACCGCGGCGCGGCTGCTGTGGACGAACTCGATGGGGTCCTCGATGGTGACAATGTGGCAACTGCGCAGCCGGTTGATCTCATCGATCATGCAGGCCAGCGTGGTCGACTTGCCGTGCCCCGTCGGTCCGGTCACCAGAACCAACCCCTGCAAGCGCTGGGCCAGGCGCATCACCACCGCCGGAATGCGCAGCTCGTCGGCAGCCGGTATCCGCTGCGGAATCAGCCGAAACGCCGCCGCCACACAGCCCTTCTGGTAGTAGCCGTTGACGCGAAAACGACAGTCCGTGTCAAAGCCTTCCTCAAGTCCGAAGCGCTCTTTGATGCTGAGCGCGAAGTCGACCTCCCGCTCGGTCTCGAAGTTCGCCCGCTGGCTGGCACTGAGCACGCTGAACAGCAGTCGCCGCGTGTCACCCGCGGACAGTTCAGGCATCTCGAAGCCGCGCATGCTCCCATCGATGCGCAACATCGGTGGGCTGCCGACGGTCAGCAACAGATCGCTGGCCTGGTAGCGGACCGCATCCCGAAGCAGCTTCTTCATGCTCAGGTTCTGGCCGCCCTCCTCCTGCAGACGCCGCAGCGAGTCAATGCCCGTCTCCATGCCTTGCGCGGCGAGCAGGAACTCATCCCGATTGCTGGCGCCGGCGGCGGCGGTCTCCACCGTCAACAGGCCTTCCTGGCAGCGCTGCACCAGACTGCGGGTGAAGGTGACCATGCCGTCAGCTTCACTGGACTTAAGGATCTCGGGGAGTTGCTCCAGAGTGCGCTGCGCCAGACAGCGCTTGGCCAGGGGGGTCCCGGTCAGAATCTCGAACACGGGCACGCGGCTCTGGCCGTCGGCGCCGGGCAGAAGGCGCTGGCAGACGATCCCGGCGAGCGCCAGGGATAAGTCCTGCGCGACCTGGTCGCGCATCTCGGTGGGGAAGTAGTTGAGAATGCGTTCGAGGGTCTGCATCACGTCGACGGTGTGCAGGGTTGTGACCACCAGGTGCCCGGTCATGGCGGCCGAGAGAGCCATGCGGATGGTGTCGAGGTCGCGCATCTCGCCGATGAAGATGACATCGGGGTTCTGTCGCACCACATGGCGCAGCGCCGAGTTGAAGTCACGGGTATCGCCACCGACCTCGCGCTGCGACACCACGCTGAGCTTGTCCAGATGGATGAACTCGATGGGGTCCTCGATCGTGACGATATGGCGCTGGAAGCTGGTGTTGATGTGGTTGAGCATGGCCGCCATGGTGGTGGACTTGCCGCTGCCCGTAGAGCCCGTGATCAGCACCAGCCCGCGCGGCTGTTCCGCCAACCGCCGCACGGCCTCGGGGACGTGCAGATCGCTGAAGCCCAGCTCGCCCACCGGCACCCGGCGGATGGCCATGCAGGCGTGGCCGCGCTGGAAGTAGAGATTAAACCGGTAACGCTCGCGTTCGCCCATGGACACGCCGATATCCAGATCGCGCTCCTGTTCGAAACGTTGACGCGCCCCCTCGGGCAGATGCGCCTGCAGGAACGACTCCATATCCGCCGACGTCACCGGCGTCGCCTCCAGCTCCTGGATCGCCCCCAGCACCCGCGCCGCCACCGGCTTGCCGACGCTGATGAACAGGTCGGAGGCATGCAGAGCATCCATCCCCCGGCAGAGACGCGTAATATCCATGGACCAAACTCCTGGTTCCGGCCGCGCAATCTTCACACCTGGCAACATACCCCGGTTGGACGGAGCATGAAACCCCTGGCCGACGGCTGGCTCATAGCCGTTCCGCTCTTGCATTGTACCGGCGGAGACGCTAGGCTTGCGCCGTTTGTTGCGGTTCAGTCAGCGATTCGGCAGCAGGCGAAGCGCTCGTTTCACAGCCTCAGGGTCAGAGAGGGCGGCATGGTCACTCTGCGTTGGGACGATGACGAAGGACACCATGAGCATCAGCTTGTCGGCGACACCTGCCGGTTTGGCCGGTCTGCCGAGAACGATGTGCGCCTGACCAATCACAGCGTTTCGCGCCGTCATGCCATTCTGTTCCGCGTCCTGAAGGGCTGGTGCGTCCGGGACGGCGGTAGCCAGAACGGCACCCGGGTGAACGGGGTCCAGGCAGCCGAGGGGGCGCTGCACGACGGCGACGAGCTGCAGATCGGGGACGTCCGCATCCAGTTCCTGGAGTCTGACGCGGACAACGGGCGGGCGCCAACCGGTGAGACCGGGGTCGCGGAGCCACCGGTAGCCATTGCCGAAGGCAGCATCGTGCTGAGCGCGGAGCAGGTCTCCAAGGGCAAGTCATCCGCCTCTTCTGGGGCTTTTCTGTGGGCGCCGGAAGCCGCGGCCGCCCTGGCGGGCCTGGTGAATGTCGCGGAGAGCCTGATCCGACTCACCTCGATGGAAGAGCTGTTCGAGCGGGTCGTGCATCTGGTCTTTGCCCACGTTCCGGTCGAGAATGTGTTTCTGCTGCTGTACGACGAGAAGACAAACGCCCTGGTACCGCAGCTCGCCCGGCACCAATCGGGCACGCCGGCCCACGGGACGATCAGCAACGACATCGCCATGAGAGCCCTGCGTCGGCGGGAGTCCATTCTCACCCTGGACGCCCAGGAAGATCCGCGCTTTGGCGGACAGAGCATCATGGCCCAAGGCATTCGCTCGGTGATGTGCGTGCCCTTGTGGGTCGGCAATGCAACCATCGGCGTGCTGTTCGGGGATTCCAAGACGCGCCGCGTACGCCTCGACGAACACCACCTGCATTTCCTGACCTTGCTGGCGCATGTGGCCGCCGCGGCCATCGAGCAGGCCCGGCTGCGCACCCAGGTGCAGGAGGAGGCGGCGTTGCGGGAGCAGCTCATGCGCTACCACTCACCTAGCTTGGTCGAGAAAATCATGGCCGGGAAGAACCAGGGGCTTCTCGAGCCGACCGAGCGCGAGGTGACGGTTCTATTTGCTGACATTGTCGGCTTTTCCACCCGTAGCGAGGGGATGCCGCCGCGGGATGTGGCTCGTTTCTTGAACCACTTCTTTTCGGCCATGGTGGACATCATCTTTGAC
>CAIZKT010000642.1:0-2735 GCA_903933565.1 uncultured Victivallales bacterium
CGCAAGCAACTGTACCAGCGAAAGTGCCTCACTTCATGATTCGGACCTCGATATTCGGCAATTTGCGGTTCACTTAGTGGGCGAGACGCCATTTTCAACGCCCAAAGCCCAACGCGCAACATCCAACAACCAACGCCCAACGGAACTTCGTGCATTCCCTTGGATGTTGGGTGTTGGGTGTTGAATGACGCCCATCTGCGGTTCGGCGGAACAAGTTTGTCGCTTTTTACGGCCGTAGTATTTGTTCAGGAGAACTTGTGTGTAAAGGGCAGGCCTTGTGCCGCCGGCGCGGAGAGTTCCTCGCCGGCGAGAAGACAGGCAAAAACAGCAGAAGATGTATCAGCGCGAGGTAAGACCGTAACGGCTGATCCTCGCGCCGCACCGTGGACTCGTCCGCAGCTCCAACGGGTAAGGTGTGCCGAGCCTGGCGAGAGTGCCCCTACGCGCCCAGCAGCAGTGGCCGGACCTCCATGGCAGCCAGGTCGTAGTGGCCGAGCTCCAGCCACCTGTCACTCCATGCCGGCTGGCAGCGGAGTTCGCAACTCATCGGGGCGGAGTAGAGGTTCATCGCGAACAGCGCCGAGCGCTTCCCGGCCGTGCGTAACGTACACCATACGTTCGGGTTGGAGCACTGCAGGCGCGGGGCGACGTCCAGCCGTTGCAGCAGGGCGGCCAGCAGGCGTTCATGTTCGCGCATGGCATGCAGGTAACGGGAGCCCAGGACGATGGCCCGGCCCCCGTTGCACGTGGCCCTCTGCCAGCACACCGGGCTACCGCTAACTTCGTCTACCCCAATGAGATCAGCGCCCACTGGAAGGGCTGGCCAGCAGAACGACTGGCCGTTTTGCAGGATGTTCACCACGCCAGCCACACTGATGCGCGGCGCCGGGTTGGCGTTCTTCTCGCCCGCGGCCGCGCCCAGGTAGTCCGCCAGCAGCGTGCAGGGCTCAAAGCGCTCGTCAACCGTCGGCAACACTGGCAGCAGCAGGGCTTTGCCGCCCGCCTCGAGAAAACGGATCAGGCGACGCTGCTTGTCGGCCGCCATGGCCGAGGCGCAGACGACGACCAGGGGCGTTGTCACGTCAGCCGCCCAGTCGTCGGCGCCGAGGTTGCAGCAGGCCGGCGACAGGCCGGCGCAGAAGGCGGTCGTGAGCGGTCCCTTGCGCAGGAACTCGGCGGCAGTCGCGGCCGACAGCGCGAACTCGCCCGGGGCCTGCCAGACCTCGGCCGTACGCAGCATCTCCAGATCGAGCGCAAAGCGGCAGCCGGCCTCCAGCTCCGCCTCGGCCAGCCAGGCGTTGTTCCGCAGGAAGAGGCCGACGTCCTTGATGGACTGGTACAGCGGCCGCACTTCGCCCGCAGCGCCGACGGCAGCGCCGTAGTCGTACAGGTCGGTGGTCGTCCCGGTCCCCGGGATGTTCGGGCCGCCGGTGTAGATGTAGAAGTTGCTGCCCTTCATGCCGAGGGCGACGTTCGCCAGGTAACAGGCCTTGGCGTCCACCGGCGTGACGGGGGGCCAGTCCGAAGCACTGCCGCCGGGCAGTTCGAACACGCTCGGCGGATAGCCCAGCAGCCGCAGCGTCTCACAGGAGAAGAAGGCCTCCACGGCGTACTGCGGCGTCGGGTTGTTCTGCCGCCAGTTCTGGTCCAGCGTGTAGTAATGATCGGAGCCCAGCAGGAAGGGTGGTGGCACGGCCTGCACCGTTTCGAGGAACCACAGGTTCGAGCCGGGGTTGGGCGAGTTGGTGATCAGCGGCGCATCGATGCCGCGGCCGCGGAGCATCTCCGCCAGCCGGCAGGAGTACTCGCCGATGCTGCCATAGTAGAAGTCGCAGTAGTCTTTGGCCCGACGCAGCGCGGTCGTGGTCGAGGTGTCGCCTGGGGCAGGGGGGCGCGCCGCCCCGAAGCTGGCGTAGTCGGAGCCCCAGAGGCGGTTCATCTCGGCCACGCTGCCGAAGCGCTGGCGCAGGAAGGCGGCGAAGCGTCCGTTTTCGCGGCCGAACTGCATGGTTTCGGCGTTGTAGTCGTAGCCGCCGAACCAGCGGTGGATGCCGGCCATCTCGTTGTCGAGCTGCACGGCGGCGATGGCGCCGCCACGGCCGACGCAGTGCCGGGCCAGGAGTGGGCAGACCTGATCGAACCACGCCGCCGTCTTCTCCAGGAAGAGCGGGTGCAGGTACGAGATAGACGAGCGCCGGAAGTCATTGCCCTGGAAGTTCCTGGCACGCAACTGCGGGTAGTTGTCGCAGAGCCAGCGCGGCAGCCCGTCGTAGACCAGTTCGGAGTACTGGTAGGGCCCCGGTCGCGCGATCACCCATAGCCCGGCCTCCCGGGCGGTGACGAGGAAGTCCTCCAGGTCGTGCTTGCCATCCGGGCCGCCGAAGACGAACTCGCCCTCGCTCGGTTCATGAATCAGCCACGGGACGTACGTCGCCAGGCAGTTCCCGCCCGCCTCGCGGAACAGCTCCATCCGCCGCCGCCAATCCGCCTTTGGCACGCGGAAGTAGTGGAACTCGCCGGAGTACAGGTGCACGGGCGCACCATGGATGCGATAGCAGCAGGAGTCGAAGGTGATGGGGTCCATGTGGGTCTTATTCTCTTGGGTTGAGCCCGTCGGTCGGCTTTGGCGGGACTCGGGGCGGGCAGGCCTGCGTAGCGTCAGCCGGGACGCCAGGAGCGGCGGTCACCGTACACATCGGCGCCCCTCGGTTCTCCGGGCAGGCACAGCGCAGTCC
>CAIZKT010000643.1:0-7059 GCA_903933565.1 uncultured Victivallales bacterium
CCGGCGCGTCCCGGCCGGATCGGAATCGGACCCGCGTCGGCAAGTCTCATTCCGGTATGCCCGGCCGCAGCCGGGGGCTGGGCTGAACCCTGAACCCTGACCTCGGAACTCGGAACTCCTCCCACCCCTCCCGCTTGACAGAATTCTGACACTGTGGCAAATTTCCGGCATGCCCGTGGAGATAAAGCGCATGGATCTGGTGTTGATGAGCAGCGGTTTTGTGGCGCCCGCCCTGGACGCCGTACGGCGCACCTGGCGCGTGATCGACATCGAGAGTCAGCGCGAAGCCCTGGCCTACCTGCGCGGCATGGCCGAACTGCCGGCGGCGGTCTGCATCGGTCGCGCCCTTGATATCGGGGATGATCTGGACGCCTGGCAGATGCTGGCCGCGGTGCAGGCGGAGGCCCCCGGGGTTCCCGTGCTGATCAGCACCCGGCAGCCTGCGCCGAAGGTGATCGTTGACCTGGTCAAGCACGGTGCCTTTGATTACGTCCTCGAGCCCCAGAGCAAAGACAATCCGGAAGACGTGGCGCGCTACGTCGAAGACCTCATCTTCGCGCTCTCGCGCGCCGTGCGCTGGCGGCAGATGGTGCGGGAAAACACCCAGCTCAAACAGGACCTGGCCCTACAGAGCGCCCCCACGGCCTTGCTCGGCCGGTCACGCTGCCTGGGACAGGCGCTGGAGTTGCTGCGGAAGGTGGCTCCCACCGAGGCCACGGTGCTGATCACGGGGGAGTCGGGCACGGGGAAGGAACTGGCCGCCCGCGCGGTCCATGACCTCTCGGCGCACCGCGACGGCCCCTTCATCGCACTCAACTGCGGCGCGTTCTCCGAGACCCTGATCGGCTCCGAGCTGTTCGGTCATGTCAAGGGCGCCTTTACGGGGGCAGATGCGGACCGGCCCGGAGTCATCCGCGAAGCGGCCGGCGGCACCCTCTTTCTCGACGAGATCGCCGCCATCCCGGCAGGCTTCCAAGTCATGCTCCTGCGCGTGCTCGAGCAGCGCCGCGGCCGGCCGGTCGGCGGGACCGGGACCTACGCGGTGAACTGCCGCTTCGTCGCCGCCGCCAACCGCGACCTGCGACAACTCGTGGCGGCGGGGAGCTTCCGGGCCGACCTCTTCTACCGCCTGGATGTCTTCGCGGTGCGTCTGCCGCGCCTGCGCGAGCGGCGCGAGGACATCCCTCTGCTGGCGGATCACTTCATCCGCGAAGCCAACCGCGTCTACGGCAAGGCGGTGCGCGCCTTGACCCCGACGGCACTGGCTCTGCTGGAGAACGCCGACTGGCCAGGTAACGTGCGCGAACTCCGCAACGCTATCGAGCGCGCCGTCATCATCGCCGAGGCAGACACCCTCGACGTCGAGCTCTTCGACCCGCAGTTGCGTACCGCCGCCCCCAGCCTGACCGCCGACACGGCCACGCCGGACTACGAGACCACCCTGCGCGACTTCGAGCGCCGCCTCCTCGGCCGCACCCTCCACGACTGCGGCGGAAACCGCAGTGAGACCGCCCGCCGTCTGAACCTCAAACGCACCCGCCTCGCTTACCGCCTGCGCCATCTGGGCTTGGACTGAGCGGACCGCCAGGCCCGGTTTCCCGGCAGTCGCGCTTGACTCTCTTTCGGCGCGGCTTCACATTGCGGCTCCCAGCAATGAGCAGAAAGGGCACCCCATGAAACTGATCATGTTTTCGAAGATGCTGAAAGAAAAGTCGCCGACCGAGCTCATGGCACTGGCCAAGGACTGGGGCTTGGACGGGTACGACCTCTGCGTGCGCCCGGGCTACGCGGTCAACCCGGATAACGCGGCCGACGAGCTGCCGCGGGTTGCCGCCCAGTTCCGCGCCGCGGGTCTTGACATTCCCATGGTCACCGGCAACTTTGACCTGCTGGAGCCGGAACACCCCACCGCAGAGCCCATCCTGAAGGCGATGGCCAAGGCAGAGGTGCGCCTGCTCAAGCTGGGGTACTTCCGTTACGACCCCCTGCAGCACGACTACATGGCCGAGGTCGAGCGTCTCCGCGTCATCTTCGGGCGCTGGGAGCGCTTGGCGCGCCGCCATGGCGTTCGCATCTGTTACCATACTCACAGCGATAAGTGCATGGGGCTGAACGGGGCCGGGCTGGCGCACCTGCTCTCGGGTTTCGACCCCGCCCTGATCGGCGCCTACGTCGATCCGGCCCACCTCGTCATCGAGGGCGAGGACTTCGCCACCGCGGTCGGCATGGTGCGCCCCTGGCTCAGCCTTGTGGCCGTCAAGGACGCGCTCTTGACTCGCGTCGAAAAGAATGGCCATGGAGCCCTCAAGCGCGACTGGGTGGTGGCAGGCGAGGGCGTGGTCGACTGGACTGCCGTCTTCGAGTGCCTGCGGCGCGAGAACTACCACGGCCCCGTCTCGGTTCATTGCGAGTTCCACGTGCCCCCGGAGCAGTTCCTCGCAGCGGCGCAGCGCGAGATCGCCTTCTTCCGCCGCTTCGTCTCGCCAGCCTGACCCTCGGGAGCGCCCGCCGATGCCAAACACAATCCGCGAACCGGCCCGTGAGCTGCCGGTTGTCGGTGACTACGATGTGGTCGTCTGCGGCGGCGGCCCGGCGGGCGTTGCGGCCGCGGTCTCTGCCGCCCGCCACGGTGCCCGGACTCTGGTGCTGGAGCAGCACGGCAGCCTGGGGGGCATCTGGACCACTGGCCTGCTTTCCTATTTTCTGGACCACGCCAACAAGACCGGCCTGATGAGCGAGATCATCTGCCGCCTCGAAGCCCGCGGCGCCCGCGCCGCCAAGGCCTCCGGCGAGAGCACCAATGCCTTCGATGTCGAAGAAGTCCGCCTGCTCATGGACGAGCTCTGCCAAGAGGCCGGGGCTCAGATCCAACTCTACACGCGGGTGGCGGCGGCCAGCGTCGAGGGCGGCGCTCTGACCCATGTCCTCGTCGAATCCAAGTCGGGCCGCGAGGCCATCGCCGCCCGCCAGTTCATAGACTGCACCGGCGATGGCGACCTGGGCGCCTTGGCGGGCTGTGGTTTCGATCTCGGCCATCCCGAGACCGGCGCCACCCAGCCCATGAGCCTCATCGCCCTGCTGACCGGCATCCGGCGCGACCAGGTCACGGCCTACTTCCACCAGCCCGGCGACACCTGGGCCGCACCGAAAGACCGCCTCAAGGCCGCCATGTAACGCGGCGGCCACTCCCCCTCGTATGGCAAACCGTCCCTGTTTGTACTCCGGGACGACATCTTCATGCTGATGGCCAACCACGAGTATGGGGTCAAGGGCGTGAATGTGCGCGACCTGACCGCGGCCACCCTGCGGGCGCGGCGTGAACTGCACCACCTGATCAACGGCCTGCGCCGCCTCGGCGATCCCTGGTCATGCCTGCGCCTGCTGGCGACCGGCGCCCAGATCGGCGTGCGTGAAGGCCGCCGCATCCACGGCCGCTACACGGTCACCGTCGACGATATGGTCGCCGGCCGACAGCACCCCGACGCCGTCTGCCGCGTTGCCTTCGGAATCGATGTGCATTCCACCAACCCGAGCGCGGGCAAAGGCATCGAGACCAATCCGGTGCGGACACTGCCGTACGACATCCCCTTGCGGGCGCTCCAGGCACGCGAGGTGAACGGGCTGTGGTTGGCCGGGCGCTGCATCAGCGGCGACTTCCTGGCACACTCGAGCTACCGGGTTACGGGCAACGCCGTCGCCATGGGCGAAGCCGCCGGCAAGGCCGCTGCCACCGCCGCCCTGGGCGGCTCTGCAAAGCAGTGAAAGCATCGCCCCGGCCCGCCGACCTCCACTCCCTACGGGCGGCCGACCTCTGGGGCGACAGCCAGGATGATGTGAAAACGAGCCGCCTCACTCGAGGATGATGATACCGGCGTTCTCGAGCTGCCAGGAGGCGCCCTGCGTGCCCACCCACAGAACCCATTCCTCGCGCTCGCTGCGGTAGGCGCAGAGGTTGAAGGCCAAGCGCAGTCCGGGGGTGGCGGCGATATCCGCCGCGGCCAGCGGGATGGCCCACTCCCCGGTCCAGCTTTGCGCGTCGACGCTGGCGGCATAGCGCAGCGCGCGCCCAAGCCGGGCCGCGGCCTCGGGGGTGGCCTTGCCATCGGTCACTGCGGCAACACTGCCGCCACAGAAGCCCTGGACCACCTGGCAGAACGTCGGCGCCGCACCCCGCGGCTCAACCAGGCAGACCTCGACCCCGTCGTCCGTCCGCCAGGACGAGCCCCGCTTCAGCGCCCCAGCGGCTTGCACCGGGACCGTCACCGCGACGTAGAGCGTGCTGCCATCGTGACACAGCCGGGCACGGCAGGGTGGGCTGGACAGCTTTTCGCGACCGGGACCCTGTTGCAGCAGCAGCTCCTCCGCGGGCCACTCGTCGGGGGCGATACGGCCATCGATCACGGGCGCCTTGGCCGTACGCTTCACCGTGACGGGCGGCGGCGGCGCGAGCACCGACACCGTCCGCGGCGGCGGTTCGGCCGGCGGGCGCTCCCAGTCTGAGCCCTTGGGCACCCGCGGCAATCCTACATTGTCGCCCCGCACGCGCCCCGGTCCACCTGAGGCCTGGCGCAGAAACAGCAGCGCCGAGGTGCTCGTCGGACCGGTCCTGAATTCAACGGTCAACCGCGTCCAGGTGGGGCTGCCGGTCTGCTTTGAGAGCTCGGGCGCAGCGCCGTCGTAGTCCCTGACGCCGAGAGCCGCGGTCTCGCCTTCGGCCATCGCCTTGAGCCACCCCGAAAGGGTGTAGCAGGTGTCGGGGAAAAGCCCGGTCACCGTCTGCTCGACGCCGTCCGGACCGGGCCCCAGTTCAAGCTCGGCTTTACAGGTCCCGGTAGGCTCGGGCTGGCCCTGGCCCCAGCCATTGCCCCAGCCGTTGCCGGGGACGGTCCGGGCCGTCCCGGCGCCGACCGGCGCCCAGCCTTCAAGGCCGACCTCAAAACAGGAGTTGCGGACGCTGTTCATGTAGGGGACGTCGGGCGCGGTCCACACCGGGATGGCTGGCGGGTTAACGGGGTCGTGGCCCACCGCCCACATCGGCGTGCCATACTCGAGGGCGCCCGCATCCGGTGCCTTGCCATTCCAGCCCTCGTTGAAGCCGGGCAGCGGCACGCCGACATCGATGGCAGCCGAACCCGGTTTCAGGTCGAAGCGCTGATTGGCGGGAGCGCTGAAGCCGGGATCCTCGCTGACCACATTGCCCGCCTGAACGACATGGGCCGGCAGGCTCACCTTGCCATTGAGGATGTTGTTGCAGTAGCGAGCGCCAAAGAGGTCGTTGCGCCTGCTGTGGTCAAAGGTCCCGGTGTTGCCCGTGTGCCAGGCCGTGTTGTGGTAGGACAGACAGAAGAAGGAAGGGTTGTTGAAGCGCACGCCATCCAGCTTGGTGCCCCAGATGAGGTTGTGATGCACGATGACATTCATGCTCAGGTGGTCGAAGTAGATCCCCATGGAGGTGGATTCGGCCATGTTGTCATGCACCAGGTTGTAGCGAAACACGGTGTTCATGAAGTCGGTAGTGTGCCCGTACGTCATGCCAAGATCGTGGGTCAACCAACCGGCATGCGAGAGGTCATTGTACTCGACGATGGACTCTTGCAGCCCGCCGGTGGAAATGAGATCCCGGCCCGAATGGCGGAAGCTGTTGCGGCTGACCACATGGCGGCGCCCACTGAGTGCCACCACGCCGCTCCAGGTGCCGGCGTAGTTACCCTCATGCACATAGCAGTTCACCACCCGGTTGTCCGCCCCAGCGAGGCGCAGCAGCGAGCTGGACGCATAGGCGAACTCGCAGCCGATCACATCGATGCGCCGACCGCTGATGGAGACCGCTCCGGCGCTGCCGACATCCTGCACGTAGGAGTGGCCGGTGTACTCGCCCCGCAGGCCCTGCAACCGCAGATCGGAGGAGTCGGCGTCGGTCACCACGCCGCCAGCCCGGAAGGCGAGGCCCAGCAGGCGCACCTGCGACCGCCCGCTGAGGTCGATGACCGACTGCCGCTGTTTGGCCTCGATGGCCAGGGTGCTGGGGTCCTTGCCGCCGGGCGGGATGAGATACACCCGGCCTTGCGCCGCGTCGTACCACCACTCACCCTCGGCATTCAACGCCTGGCGCACCCCCATGAGCACGTAGGCGTTGCCTTTCCTGGGAAGGTACCACTGGTCGGTGGGCTTGAAGGCGGGCTCGAAGGTCAGCGTCCGGGTCTGGGCGTCGAAAGCGGTCACCTTTCTGGCCCAGCAGTGCCAGGCCGCGCCGCCAGCGCACCAGAGCCAGGCGCCCTTCCAGGCGTCGTTGTCGCCGGGCAGATTAGGGTCCGTCAGCGTGTTGACCGTGCCCGCCGCCGCGGTTGCCCGCACCGGCTGCAAGAGGGTGCCCGTGTTGTCGGGCCAGCGCGCTTCCGTCAGCATCACCTCGCCAGCGAAGAGTTGATTCATGTGGTCCAGAGACCTGGGCATGGCGGCGGAATACACCCCGGCGCCCTCGGCCCGCCAGTCTTTCAGGGGCTCGGCGCCGCTGAGCCAGGCGGTCTCGCCGGGGTAGCTCCGAAAGGTGATCGGCGCCGCGGCGCTGCCCGAAACCGCGGGCTTGAGGACCTCGCGGTACACCCCGGCACGCAGAGAGCAGGTGACCCCCGGTCGCACCATGCCAGCGGCCTTGGCGAGGGTGCGTAGGGGCCCATCGGCGCCGCCGACGGCGGGCTCGGCCAGGGTGCCGCTCCAGACGTCGTTGCCTTGTGGCGAGACGAAGAGTTCCGGGGGAGCCTCGGCGCCCCCGAGCAAGCTCCCGAACAGCGTGGCGATCACCGCAAGCCGTCCCATGGTAGTAGTCCCTCCGTCGGCGTGGATTATGGCTGACCGAACCGTACTCCGCGCTCACACCGAGAGCAAGACGGATCGGGGCGCAAGTCAGCTCCGTAGGAGTTTGCTTGTATGAGAACCGCAGAAGGTCGAATGACCAAGGCCCCATGACGAATGGCAGAATCACCGACAGAGTAACCGCGGTTCCCATTCCGGTATGTCCGGCCCTGAACCCTTGTATGAGACTTGCCGCAACCTCGTATA
>CAIZKT010000644.1:0-2824 GCA_903933565.1 uncultured Victivallales bacterium
GCCCACCGCATCTCCAGCGGACGGCGGTGGAGCCCACCGCATCTCCAGCGGACGGCGGTGGAGCCCACCGCATCTCCATCGGACGGCGGTGGAGCCCACCGCATCTCCAGCGGACGGCGGTGGCGGCCCACCGCATCTCCAGCAAGCCGCGCCTACTTCGACTCGATCCCGAACTGCCGCTTCAGCAGCGGCACATTCAACCCCACCGTGTTCGTGGCCTCCTGCCGTTCGAGGACCGCATAGCCTTCGACGTTGAGCAATCGCCGCACCTGCGCCAGCAGGCCAGAGAGGCGGTGTTCGGGCAGGTTCAGCGCGGTGGCCAGGGCTGGCGCGAGCAGGCTTCCGCCACGGCTGTCGAGGGCTTCCAGGAGCTTCGCCACGACCTCGTCGGGCACCGCCGCGCGGCTGGCCAGTGCCTTCTGGGCCGCGTAGACCTGGCTCCGCAACAGGTCCTGGATCCACGAGCCTGCCGGCTTCGGGATGGTCGCCGCCGGCACCAGCCCCTCCATGCCGGGCAGCGCCGGGACGGCCGCCGCAGCGGCGCGCCGGGCCTTCCCCGCGGACTTGGCAGCCGGTGCATTCTGCGCCTGCGGCAGCGGCAGCTCCGTGGGCTCGGCCCACCACAGCGGCAGATCGGCGGGCATCTCGCTCAAGCCGTCGGGCAGACTCGATTCCGGCCAGAGGATGGCGACGGGCACCAGCATCTCCTGGGGCGTAGCGCCGCCGTGGTAGCCATTCTTGCGCGTCCCGTAGCGCAGCCGTTCCGAGATGGGGACGATCACCCGGCCGCCGGCCGCTCCCGCGATCCGCGCCGACCGTATCTCCACCTCATCGTCGGCCGGCGCGCCGTCCGCCGTCCGCCAGCGCAGGCCGTCGGCGGCTTGGCGGCCCTGCGTCTGGCGCTCCAGGATGTGCCCGTGGTCTGCCGTCAGCAGCACCGCCCGGCCCGCCGCCGCGGCTTCGGCCAGGATCGGCCCGAGGACGCGGATCTGTTGCTCCGACCACACCGCATCCATCTGCTCACCGTGGTCCAGGAAGTCGTCCACGGCGTTGATGACGATGCCCACCACCCGCTGGCGGGGATCGCCGAGGGCCTGCCGGATGCCCGCCGCCAGGCTGGGGTCCGCGCCGCCCTCCAGCGCCGCCTTGTGGAAAAGGCAGGGCTCGACGCCCTTGGAGGCCGCTCGCAAGGCCGGATGCTGCGCAAAGCCCGTCGCCTCATCGGCGGCCTGTCCGGCGCGCAGTTCACCGCAGAACAGGCTGGTGCGGCACACCTCAGTCACGGACGGCAACGCCGCCAGCCCCTGCAGCCGCTGGGGCAACGCCTCGAGGCGCAGCGGTTTCCAGCGGCGGGTCGTGATGTCCGACAGCAGCTCGCGGCACACCGCCCAGTTCATGCCGTCGATCACCAGGACCAGCACCGGCGCGGCAACGGCCAGCGGTGCCGCGACCTGCGCCAGGAGCTGTTCGACGGGGATCAGGCCGCTGGCGGGATCGCCCTGGGCCTGCCGTGCGGCCAGGGCGCGGCCGAAGGCGGCGTTCTCCTTCTCCCGCAGATCGCTGACGCGGTCCACCAGGCAGGCGTAGGCCGCGGAGAGTTCGGGGTTCGGCTCGCCGCCCCGCAGCACCTGTCGTGCCCAATCCACCAGGCTGCCTTCACGGGCGTACGCCGCGGCCATCTCGGCAAGCCCGGTGGCCCCCGGGGCCGCGGCGGCGGCATTGCGGTCGGCTAGCCAGCGGGCCAGCCGCATGGCCATCTGCAGTCGCGCCAGGCGCCGGTCGGAGGTGCGTCCCAGCCGATGCCGGCGAACGGCGCCAAACAACGGTTGCAGCTCCGTCCCGATGGCGGTGGCGCGCGACTCCACCTGCGCCGTCAGGGCGGCGGCGAAGCGGCCCAGGCGCTGCTCGAAGGCGCTCTCCAGCTCGGTGCTGCGCCAGGCGTGCTCGGCGGCGCCGACCTGCCGCAGTAGCGCTTCGGCGTCATCCAGGACCCGGCGCAGGGTCGGGTTCTTCAACTGCCGCAGCACGTCCGCAGCCGCATCCCGCCAGCGTCGGAGGGGCTCGGGAGCCGGGTTGTCGAGCCCCAGCCAGGCCTCGAAGCGGCCGACGGCTTTGTCGAGCTCGGGGCCGGCAGCGTCGTGGAACACCACCTCCATCACCAACCCGGCCGCCAGGGCAAGGTGCCCATTGGCGCCGCCCAGGAAGGTCAGCAAGGGCGTCACCGCATCACCTGTCACCTGTGCCAGCCACTCGGCGGCCGCCGTGCGCAGCTCGGTTGGGGCGCCGCGCCAGTGTTTCGCCAGGTCGCTCTCCGCCGTGGCCCGCAGGATGCTGGCCAGGTCCGGGTGGTCACCATTCAGCCCAAAACGTCGGCTGAGCAGGACACCCCAGGCCGTCTCCGCATCCACCATACCGCCGGACACGGGCTTGAAGCCGGTGTCCCCGGCCTCCTCCAGCAGGAACTCCGCCAGGGCCGCATGGCGCGTCAGCCGGGGGTCCAGCGAGGTCGCCTTGAACAGCGCCCGGACGATCTCCCAGTTGTTGATCGTGTGCAGCCGCCGCAGGGCCAGGCGCAGCAGGATGTCCTCGCTGAGGTCCGCCGGATTGAGCGGCGTCAGCAAGACGGCGAAGTCAGCATCCATGCCGGCCTCGGCCTGCTGCAGGGCCAGGCGCATCTGTAGCGGCGAATCACACTGGAACACCGCCAGGCGGTTCCCCGGCGCACCGTCGATGGCCGGGCCGGTCCAGCGCTGCGGCGAGGCAATGCCGAAGACGCGGGCCGTGGGCGCCTTGGTGCGGATCGCCTGCACCTGCGCCCGGAGCA
>CAIZKT010000645.1:0-19842 GCA_903933565.1 uncultured Victivallales bacterium
ACTGGTGCGCTGCGTGGCGGAGCTGGGGAAGCGCCAGCGAGGCGGGGCAGCAGGAACCAATCCGCAAGACTGCGGATTGCTCACTCCCCCCAGCGCCGCTCAGGTTGCCGAGACGCTTGGAGTGTCAACCCGCAAGGTCGAGCAAATCCACACCATCGCGGACCATGCGACCCCGGAGATCAAGACGGCCCTGGACAGCGGCGACCTCTCGGTAAACGCGGCTTACAAGGCCACGCAGGAGGCTCGTAAGGAGCCGACGGCGCCAGTGAGGCCGCCGGAACCGGGGGCACTGCTGACGGAGGCGGAGACTGCCATTTTGGAGCGTGAATCCGTGGCGGTGCGCTTGGCGGTCGCGGAGTACATGCTGGAGCACCCGCACGTATCGGCCTGTCAGGCGCTGGCGCAGGTGCGACGGAAGTTCCCGGAATCCGTGGATGAAATCGAGGACGAGCCCGGCTTTCTGGGGTGCCCGTTCTGCGGTAACGATACGACGCTGATGCAAGTGTGCGGGCCCTACCTCGTAGAGTGTGAAAAGTGCGCGGCGCGGGGGCCGAGGGCGGCCACGTACCATTCAGCGCTTGAGGGTTGGAATCGGCGGGCCTGAGAAATGAAGCGGCCCCCGTTGGCGCGGGGGCCTGAGTCGGAACTGAGCGAACCATAACACGGGAAAGGTACAGCAATGAACAGGGTGTGTCAAGTCTTGCAGACGGCGTCCTTGCAGACGGCGGGTTCGGAACGGCGCCTGAATCTGCGGCTGCCGCGCGGGTTGTACTCGCGACTGCGGCGGGCGGCGGATGCCTATGGGGTTGAAGGTGGGGTCAGTGAGGTGACGCGGCGGGCGATTCGGGCGGCGGCCGGTGGGCGTGTAGGACGTGCAGAAAACGCGGAACGTCCTACAGACGCCGAGAGGTCAAAGACGGATTCGACGGTGCTGACGGTGTTCTTGCCGGACCACCTTGCGGACTTCGCGCGCGGGCTCTCGGGGCAGGGGCTGTGTGCGCTGTTGGCGGGATACCTGGACCTGCCCCGGCCGCCACCGCCACCGAGCTTTGAGACGGAGCTGGCGGAGGGGCGGGACTATGTGGTGGTGTCGGAACTGGAGCAGATCGAGGAGGAACGCTGATGCTGACACAAGAACAGAAGGAGTTGCGGCGGCAGGGGCTGGGGGGCAGTGACCTGGCGGCGGTGTTGGGGTTGTCGCCCTGGCGCTCGCCGATGGATGTGTGGCTGGATAAGACGCGGCGGAAGGAGGACGATGAGACCTCGGAGCCGATGCTGTGGGGCTCGCTCCTGGAGGATGTGGTAGCGGGTGAGTACGCGCGCCGCAATGGGGTGAAGGTGCGGCGGGTGAATACGATGCTACGGGTTCAGGGACGGCCGTTCACGGGGTTCATTGACCGGGCGGTTCACCCGGATGGCAAGATGCCGGTAGTTCAGGGGGAGTTCAGAACGGACCGTATCCTGGAGTGCAAGACGGCGAATGCCTTTGCCGGTAAGGACTGGGGGGCGTCGGGAACGACGGAGATCCCGGATCACTACACGATTCAGTGTCTGCACTATCTGGGGCTGACGGGGGTGCGGTTCTGCGATGTGGCGGTGTTGATCGGTGGCAGCGACTATCGGCAGTACACGGTGGAGGCGGATGCCAATGTGCTTGGCCTGATGTGGGAGCGGGGGGAGCGCTGGTGGCGGGATTATGTGGCGGCGGACAAGGCGCCGGAGCCGCGGACGGAGGGTGAGGCGGTGGCGCTCTGGCCAACCTCGGCGGGGAAGTCGGTATCGGCTCCGGCGGAGATTGAGGCGGCGGTGGGGAAGCTGGCGGCGCTGAAGGATTGGATCAAGCAGGCGGAGGAGCGGGAAAAGGCGTTGAGGGACGCTATCTGTGCGGTGTTGGGGGAGGCGGATACGCTGGTGGACTCGGGCGGCCGGGCGCTGGTGACCTGGAAGTCAACGAAGAGCACGGCGGTGACGGACTGGGAGGGGCTGGCGCAGGCACTGAATCCCAGTGACGAGGCGGTGCAACAGTTCTCGCGGATGAAGCCGGGGTATCGGCGGTTCGCGTTGAAGACGGGCAACGGCAACGGCAACGGCAACGGGAAGGAAGGGTGAACGATCATGGCTGGGGACAATAACACGGGCGGCAAGGGCTTCGAGGTGGCGCGCACGACGCCGCGGGATGTGATGGCGTACTTGAAGAGTGAGGCGGTGGGGAAGGCTATCGCCTCGTCGTGCAGCAAGCATGTGACCCCAGAGCGGCTGGTGCGGGTGGCGTGCGCGGCTATCAGTCGGCAACCGCTGCTGGCATCCTGCACGCGCGAAAGCCTATACCTGGCGCTGACGAACTGCGGCCAGCTCGGGCTGGAGCCCAATCTGTTGGGCAGCGCCTACCTGGTGCCGTACCGGAACCGGAAGACGGGGCAGTATGAGGCGCAGATGATTCCGGGCTATCGGGGCCTCATCGAGTTGGCGCGGCGCTCGGGCCAGATCAAGACGTTGCAGGCGTTCGCGGTGCATGAGAAGGATGAGTTCGCCTGGACGGTGGGGGAGGTGCCGCGACATGTGCGCTATCTGGGTGACGATGACCCTGGGGCACTACGGGTGGTGTGGGCGGTGGCCATTTTTGTGGACGGGGCACACCAAGTTGAGGTGATGACGCGCCGGGAGATTGAAGCGACGCGGCAGCGCTCGCAGGCGCGGGAGTCGGGGCCGTGGGTCACTGACTACGAGGAGATGGCTAAGAAGACGGTGGTGCGTCGTCTGGCGAAGTATCTGCCTCTGACTATCGAGTTGGTGAGCGCACTGGAGGCGGAGACGGCGGCAGAGGTCGGCGGGGATATCGAGATTCCGGCTGAGGTGTTGCGGGCAGCGGTGGAACCGACGCCGGAACCCGTCGCCAGACTGAACGCCAGCAACAACCAGGCAGAAGATGAGGTCCCGGCGGACCTGCGGCCCATGTCGAAGGCTAGCGCGGCTACACGGGTCGCTGAGCGCCTGGCCGGGGCCGGGCCGAAGGTGAGTCCCGAGGGCGATGCATTACCGCCGCCACCGCTGAATTGATCTATCCCCAGGGCGGGGGGCGCGCATCCGCTGCACAACGCGCTTGGGACGGGGATAGATCATGCCAAACAGAATCCTCAGAGACTGGACGGACTCGATGAAGTTCGACGGCCTGTCGGCTGACGCCGAGAGGTTGTTTGTACGGCTGTTGATGAAGGCTGATGACTTTGGGCGCTATCACGCTGAGCCTCGTCTGATTCGGGCGGGTTGTTTCCCTCTGACCGAGACGCTACGAGCGACCGACGTTGACCGCTGGCTCGAGGAACTGAGCACCCGGCAACTTGTCCTGCGCTACGAGGTCTCCGGACGGAACTTCCTCTCCATTCTCAACTTCAGACAGAGACTAAAACTGAGCGTTCCGAAGTTCCCGCCACTTCCGGGAAAGCCCCGGAACTGGCTGCCGGACGACGGGAACTTCCCGGAACTTCCCGGAACTTCCCGGAACTTCCCGGAACTTCCCGCTAGAGACGGAGACGGAGACGGAGGCGGAGACGGAGGCGGAGACGGAGACGGAGGCGGAGACGGTAAGAGCGCGAGTAGGACCGCCGCCGCCGCCATTGAGGTCACTTCGGAAACCGACTCCAGCGAAGCTCTCGACACCCTGAGGTCCATCCGGCCCGAGTATGCAACCCTGGACGAGTCGTCATTCCTGAACGCCTGGAAGATCGAGGCAGACCCTAAGCGCCGCGCACTGGCATTCTCCGAGGCCCTGGCGGCGTTGGCGGGGAAGGTCGAGACGGACACTGACCCGCTGCGTCTCGTCCGGGGGTATCTCCGCAACGCCAGGCGGCACGGAACCACCGCCGGAACCGAAAGGACGTTCTGATGGCATCGAGAGAGCCAACGCCTATCGCTGCCGACGAGTGGGACGCGGCCATGGCGCGAATCAAGGCCCTGGCAGCCGCGGCGCCGAAGGATGGGCCAAAGCGGGCCGCCGTCTCATCGGTGGCGCCTATCGGCGTCGACCGACTGACTGCCGACGACATCCGCAACGCCTGCGGGGTGTGGATTCAGACCCGCGAGCTACCCAAGCACGTGGACGAAAACCGGGCCGCCTACGCCAGGGCGATGGCAGACACGCTGAACGACCGCAGCGCTTACCTCATCCGTCGCCAATGGCACCGGGTCGTGCGACATGTGCTGTTTGTGGCCACCCGCTGGCCAACCGAGCGCGACCTCATGGAAGCGGCCAAGGAGCTGGCCAAGCTGGAGGGGGTATGACCGCTGCCCCAACCCCCTTCCCCGCCGACTGGCTCGCGGCGTTCACGGTGGATGAGCTGGAGCGCCTGGCCATCCGCACGGTAGACGGCGGCCTGACGGACCACGAGGCGCTGAAGGACGAAGGACTGGTGAAGCGGCTCTGGATTGCCAGGGCCAAGGCGGACCGGGTACAAGAGTGGCTGGACAAGTAGGAGGAACGAAAATGGACCTTGCGGATATGGAAGCCAACCGGGCGAGCTACAACGAGCAGGACGCTGCCGACTGCCAGTGTGACCGCTGCCATGGTCGTGGGGTACGGCGCTGTTCTCAGTGTGAGGACTGGCTCTGTGAAGAGTGCCTGCCCTGGCCGCAGCCTGTTTGCGAAGAGTGCATGGAGGCCGATGAGGCAGAGGAGGCGGGGGAATGAAACGCCTGAACCCTGAGACCCTGCAAGCGCTCTGGTCGTCAAGCACCAAACGCCTCAACGCGGGCGCCCCAGAGGCGCTGCATGGTGCCAATGGCGTCGAACTCGTATCCAAGGTCGGTCGGGCACCGAGCTTCGTAAAAACGGCAAAGGAACCGGCCTGCCGACGGGACCGGACTCCCAAGCCTGCGAACAAGGCGGAGGCGGAGTGGGCCGGGATTCTGCGGCGGCGGTTTCCGTCCGCCACAGTCACGCCGCACGGCATGACGCTGCGCTTTCCCGACGGGGATACCTACACGCCGGACGTGCTGATGTCGTTCGACGGTGGCACCTTTGCCGTGATCCTGTACGAGGTCAAGGCGGGCTATCGGGGGCCGGGGTGGGAGCAGGGGCTGGAGCGGTTCAAGCGCGCCAGGGTGGCATTCCCCTGGGCAGACCTGCGACTGGCGGAGAAGCGTGCCGATGGGTGGCACCTGGACGGGCGTAAGGTTGAGGAGCGGACGGTATGACCGCGCCTCTTAAAGCCCCCTTCCCCTACTTCGGCGGTAAGCGTACGATGGCCTCTGAGGTCTGGCGGCGGTTCGGGACGCCAAAGCAGTACATCGAGCCGTTCTGCGGGTCGGCGGCGGTGCTGTTGCAGGCGCCGGAGATTGCCAGCCTGGAAGTGGTCTGCGACCTGAATGGCTACCTCGCCAACTTCTGGCGGGCGGTGAAGTATCAGGGGGCTGCGGTAGCCGATTGGGCGAACTACCCGGTGGTCCACGTCGATCTAGGGGCTCGACACCGCTGGCTGACCGACCCGGAACGCATCGCAGCCTTATCGACCGCACTCCAGGACCCGGACTGGCCGGGAGATGCGAAGATTGCAGGCTGGTGGGTGTGGGGGCAGTGCTGTTGGATTGGAGGTGGCTGGTGTGACTGGTTTCGCGCCGGGCAGATCGCACACGCCTCCGACGCCGGGAGGGGCATCCAGGCCGCCGGGCAGATCGCACACGCGGGCGACGCCGGGAGGGGCATCCAGGCCGCCGGGCAGATCGCACACGCGGGCAACGCCGGGAGGGGCATCCAGGCCGCCGGGAGGATCGCACACGCCTCCAACGCCGGGAGGGGCATCCAGGCCGCCGGGCAGATCGCACACGCCTCCGACGCCGGGATGGGCATCCAGGCCGCCGGGAAGATCGCACACGCCTCCGACGCCGGGAGGGGCATCCAGGCCGCCGGGAGGATCGCACACGCCTCCACCGCCGGGATGGGCATCCAGGCCGCCGGGAAGATCGCACACGCCTCCGACGCCGGGAGGGGTTGGCTGCTGGCGCTATCTGAGCGGCTTTGTCGAGTCCGGGTGCAACACGGGGAATGGTGGCGCTGCCTGAATCACCACTATGGGGGCAAGGATACGGCCGTCTTTCTGGACCCGCCTTACCGCGCTTACTGTGAGGTCTACGGTTGTGGCAACGTCGCCGAAGAGGTAGCCACGTGGGCGGCGGATAATGCCGAACTGCGGATTGCACTGTGTGGCCACGCCGGTGATTACAGCCTGCCTGGATGGACGGTGCTGCCGTGGTCCCGAGAAAGCGCGACCTATGGAAGTACCAAGACGAAGGCGAAGGAATGCATCTGGTTTAGCCCGGCCTGCCTGAGCGGGCGGCAGGGCGAGCTGTTCGAGGTCCAGCAACTGGGAGAACGGGAATGACGACGGAAAAGACCCAACTACCACCCGTAGCCTGCCTGCCACTGGTGCTCGGAGACGGCACTACACACTGGTATGCCTGTCCGCACTGCCGGGGCCAGCTGGACCTGTGCCGCCCGACGCTCGCACCGCACCACATTGAAAAGCTGAGAGAACTGTCCGAGTGCTATGGAGACTACAGGCTTGGCCCGACATCAAGAGAAGCCATCCGCTCCGCCCTGGCCGCGCTTGGCGAGGGGGGCAAGTAGACCATGGAAGCAATCACCACCTGGCCGCAGGCGGTCGCCGTCGCGAGTGTCGCCTTCGCGGCGGCAACGGTTATCTGTGTGTTCTTCTGGTCGCTAACACGGGGGGGGGACAAGTAGCCATGCCAGCCAGCAACGGCAATCTGACGGTAGCCGAGCGCCAGGCGCTAACCCACGGCGCCACGGTCAAGTATCAGACGGAACGCATGCTATCGCCCCTGACCGGCACGGTGGAGCGGGTCAGTGGCACGAAGCTGGTGCTCTGCGACGAGTCTTGGGTGTTGCCCTGTGACTTCTGCCAGTTGGTTTCGGTTCGCAACCCATTCCCCAACCGGACCGACTTTGCTCCCGAGGATCAAACCGCGGCGATGCGGTTGGACAAGGAAACAGACGAGGAAACGGACGAAACGGACGAGGAAAAGGAGACTGAGGAAATGGACACAGTGCCAAAAGTGACCGCCATCGCCAGCCAGAAGCCACAGGACGCGCCACAGGCAGCCGAGCCAGTAAAGACGGCGGGGGAGCAGACGCCGGGCGCCACGGGGCAGGAAAGTGCCACCAAGCCGAAGGCAAAGAACGGGCGGCGGACGGCGGACCGGGATAAGTGGCTTTGGGCGTGCAAGACCATCGAGAACCTTCAGGCCGATGGCGTGCCGCGAGCTGAGGCGGTGGTCACGGTAAGCGGGTTGCCCGAGTTCCTGGGTCTGCACCTGACCGTCACCGCCTATGCCAAGTGGGCAACGCGCTTTCGCCACGAAGGCAGGCTCGGCAAGGGGTTCATGGGCGGCGGGAATGTGCGCCAGGCCAAGTTGCCGGAGATTAAAAAACGGGTGTGCCAGAACTGCCTCAACTTAGAGGCGCAAGTGCGGTCGGAACAGGCTGCAAACGGCGACCTGACACGAATGCTGCAATCTGAGCGGGGGGCACGGTTGCGGGCGGACGTGCAGACGCGGGGCATTCCGCCGCCACCGCTGGGCAAGGGCACGAAAAACGTGGTGTCGTGCAACTGGGAGTTCTCTACCGACCACGGTGACGGGGTGATTAAAGTCACCAGCGAGGGAGCCGGGCACTACGTCTCCTTGGAGCTGACTGAGCCACTACTACTGAACTCGGATGAGTTCACGAGCCTGGCCAAGTGGGCCGACGAGGCGGTTGCCGTAATGGACCGGGCGATGGGTGAGTGTGAGCCAGCATGAAGGACAAAATCGGTGTGCGGTCCATGATCTACTACGACATCCGCTGCACTCGTTGGCTCTGCTGCGCAAAACTGCCACCGCAGGCCTCCCGCGTCGAAGCCCATAACGCTGCCATCATCGCCGGATGGCAGGATACGGGCAAGGGGCATTCGTATAGGTGTCCAAAGCATCGGGAGGGGTAGTCTGGTGCCTGAAACTTTCGCCTGCTACGGAAAGCGCTTCGGCAAGCTGGATCGCTGTGAGGGCTGCTATGAGCGGCCCTGGTGCGCCGATGCCGCCGACAAAAAGCCGCTGGGGGGGCCGCATGCTGGACCCACCGGCGACGATGCCACGTTCGAGACGATGGAGGCGCTGGAGACGGCGGCGTTCGACTGGTCGGCTAGCGCGGGGGAGGTGTTTGGGGTCGTGGTGCAGTGTTGTGCCGAGCGCCCGGACCGGATCGCGGCGGTGTGCATGCGGATCAATGGCTACTCGTATGCCAGGATAGGGCGGGCCTGTGGCAAGAGTAAGCAGGCGGTGGCGAAGGACCTCGGCCGGATCGCCCAGGAGAACCCGACCATTGGCAAGGAGCTGCGCCGGTGCTACCACCTGGCCGGCGAGGTCGGGCGGCTCAACGAGCGGCTGGCGGAGGCATTTGCCCGGGCGAAGGTGGCAGGGACGCGGCTCACCGGGCGCTATGGGCTCTATGGGCGTTTGGCGTCGGAGTTTGGACTTTCGGAGACGGCGGTACGCCTTAGACTGTTCAGAATGGTTGACGTGAACAGTCCTTAGCGCCTACCATTCCCGCCTGCCGGTTGACGCACGGGGGTATGGCATGGGCAGACAACCCAAGAACTATGACGGCACCACGCCCCTGGCGAATGCGCGACGGGAGCGCTTCTGTCTGTTCTACGTGGGAGAGTGTTGGACGAATGCCGCTAAGGCGTACCGACTGGCAGGGTATGCGCCAGCGTCGGCAGAGACGGCCGGTCCGCGCCTGTTGAGTTTTGTTGAGGTTTGGACTCGCGTCTGCCATCTGCGTAAAGAGGGCATGCGGTTGCTGGGTATCGACCAACATGAGATCATGCGGCTGAGGGTCGAGATCATGCGCCGTGGCGACGTGGCGCCGAGTGACCGGCTGAAGGCTGCCTCGGACTTGGAGAAGAACCTGGGGCTCTCGGCTCCCGACCGCCTGGACGTGACCTCGGGCGGGCAGCCGCTGCGCTGTGACGTGCGGATCGTGCCGCGGGGGGCCGCCCCTGATGCCTGACCCCATCGAGCTCTGTGAGGCCTACGCGCCGCTGTTGGGCGGCACCCCCGGCACGCGCTATGTGCTGGTGACCGGGGGCCGGGGCTCGGGCAAGTCGTTCGCGGTGACGCTCTGTCTGGCGATGCTGATGAGGGAGTCCGGCTACCGCATCCTCTTCACCCGCTACACGCTGGTGAGTGCCAAGGATAGCATCATACCGGAGTTCTTGCAGAAGGTGGAGCTGCTGGGCTGTGGACGTGAGTTCGAGGCGACGGGGCAGGATGTACGCAACACGGTCTCGGGTTCGGAGATCCTGTTCCGGGGTATCCTCACCAGCAGCGGCAATCAGACGGCGAAGCTGAAGAGTCTGTATGGGATCAACGTTTGGGTGTTGGATGAGGCTGAAGAGTTGGCGGACGAGGAGACGTTTGAGAAAATCAACCTGTCAATCCGTGACACGCGACACCCAAATCTGATTGTGTTGATGCTGAACCCCTGCCACAAGGCGCACTGGATCTATCGCAAGTGGTTTGAGGGCCTGACCCCTGAGTTCAGCGGAGTCCGCAATGGGGTGACGTACATCCACACGACTTATGTGGACAACCAGACGCATCTGCCGCCGGACATAGTCGCCGAGGCGGCGGCGCTGCGGGGGACGAATCCACAGCGCTACAACCGGGTGTTCCGTGGGCATTGGGCAGAGGAGGTACAGGGGGCGCTGTGGACCTGGGGAATGATTGAGGAGGCGCGGTTTAGGACGGACGATGGGCTGCCGACGTTAGCGCGGGTGGTAGTGGCGGTGGACCCGGCGGTCACCAGTAGTGACACCAGCGACGAGACGGGGCTGGTGTGTGTGGCGCTGGGCTCTGACGGGGCCTACTACGTGCTCTCTGACCTGACGCGCCGGGCAAGCCCGCTGGAGTGGGCTACGGCGGCGGTGGGGGAGTACCGGCGGCGCAAGGCGGACCGGATCGTGGGGGAGATGAATAACGGGGGGGACCTGGTGGAGGCGAACCTGCGGAATGTGGACAAGGCCGTGGCCTATACGGGGGTGCATGCGACGCGCGGTAAGATGCTGCGGGCTGAACCGATCGCGGCGCTGTATGAGCAGGGTAAGGTGCATCATGTGGGCAGCTTCCCGGAGCTGGAAACGGAGATGATGACCTACGCCGGGCGCTCGAATGAGAAGAGTCCGAACCGGCTGGACGCGCTGGTGTGGGCTCTGACGGAGCTGGTGGGGGGCGGCGGGCCGGCGGGGGCTCTGTCGGCGAGCGAGGTTGATGGTAATGAGGATCGTGAAGTTAAGGGCTGGGACAACTTCTAGGAGCAAGGTGCGATGATGGAATTCAAGGGTGTTCTGGCCTCGGTGATGCGGTGGGCTCGGCCTGAAATGGCCGTGAAGGTGGCGGGTCCGTCGGGGATGGAGGATGAGTTGCGGGCGTTGGGGGTGGCGTATACGACGCTGGGGGGGATGCAGATAACCGGGCCGCGGCTGCGGGCGATCTGTGAGGCGGCTAGTGAGGGGTCGGGGCAGGAGCAGGCGGCGCTGTTCTTGGACATCCGGGAGCGGGAACCGTTGTTGGAGGCGCACCTGGGGACGCGGCGGCAGGCGGTGACGGGGGCGCCGTGGGCACTGACGAGTGAGGCGAATGCGAAGCAGGCCGAGGAACTGACAAAGATGCTGCGTCGGGCCGGAATTGAGCGGCTGATTGGGGCGCTCTCTGATGTGGTGCCGACGGGCTACGCGGGGGCGGTGATCGACTGGGATGAGGGGGGCAAGGGGATCAGGGGCTTTGTGCCGGTACACCCGACGGCGTTTGAGTTCGACCAGGGGGGCAATCCGGCGGTGGCGACGGTCGCGGGGGGGATGCGGGGCCTGGGGGAGTTCCACCCTTGGCAGTTTGTATTTGTGGCCTCTGAGGCGCGTCCTGGGCTGCCCTCGCGGTTGGGGTTGATGCGCACGCTGTTGTGGTTCTGGCTGTTCAAGCACCAGGGGGTGAATAACTGGGTGCGGTTCATGGAGAAGTTTGGTATGCCGATGGTGGTGGCGAAGCTGCCTGCGGGGCAGTGGGATAGCGCCCTGGAGCGCAACAAGGTGCTGGCGAGCTTGAAGAAGTTCGGCCCGGACGGGGCGGGGGTGCTGAAGGAGGGGACTGAGGTTGAGTTTATGAACGCGGTGGCGACGGGGAATGTGACGCTGTACACGGAGTTCTGCCGCTACATCGACGAGCTGTATACGCTGCTGATTCTGGGGCAGTTGGCCACGTCGCAGGCGGGTAGTGGGCTCTCGAATGGGGGGATGCAGGAGAGTGTGCGCCAGGATCTGGCGGCGGCGGATGCGGCGTTGCTCTCGGGGGCGATTCTGCGGCAGGTGGTGGAACCGCTGGCACGGATGCTGTACGGCTGGACGGATGCTCAGGATCTGGAGTTCTGTATCGACACGAGCCCGGCGGAGGATCTGAAGTCGAAGGCGGAGACGTACAAGCTGGTGTGTGAGTTCACGGGGCGCTATCTGGATGCGGCGCAGGTGGAGGCGGAGTTTGATGTGAAGCTGGGGGATGAGGTCGCCACGCAGACGGCGGGTAAGGACCCGGAGGGGATGCCGGGGGCGGGGGAGGGTAACGGACAGAACGGACGCACGCAGACGGGGGAAGTGCAAGGGGAAGAGGACCAAGAGGCACTGGTGGACTTTGCGGACACCGCACAGGGGCAGGCTCTGGAGGCGGTGGTAGCGGATGCGCTGCGGCGGACGGTGGCGGATGCGGAGTTGTGGGCGGCTTGGATGGGGCCGGTCCAGGCGGCAATCAGGGAGTCTTTTGCGGACCTCGCAGCGGATGACCTGGAGGGGTTCCGGGCACGGATTCCCGTGTTTCTGACGGCGCTGCCGGGGGTTCTGGGGGAGATGGACGCGGCGGGGTTCGAGCGGGCGCTGTCGGGGGCGATGCTGGCGGCGGTGGTGAATGGCTACACGGCGGGCGGACTCTGAACCCGTCGAAGGCAGGAAAAAGAAAACGCGGGTTAACCTGGGGAAGGTGGCAATTCCGCCAGGCCTACTCGCCGACAGCCTACGAGGTCTGCGTCTGCCGGTGGGAGCCGCAGGGTAAGAGTCTCACGGCAGCAAGAGGAAGTCAAGGACATGGCGAAGCAACTACAGAAGCGGCAGGATGAGGGGGCGGTGGTGGCCAGGTCGCAGGGGACTGGCCCGGACGCGCCGGTGGCCCGGCCGTATGTGGTGCGGCTGGAGTGGAGGCGGGAGACGCTGTACGGGGAGCGGGCGTTGTGGATGGTGCTCTCGGACGGTAGCGCGGAGCTGGTAAGGGAGGCGTTAGGTTGACGCGCTCAGGATGTACGTATGAAGGCGAAGTTACATGGCCGGGTGATCCTGGAAGGGCTGGAGGCGTTCGCGGATGCGACGCTCCGCGAGGTTCCCGCGTCTTTCCCGGTCGTGAAGTTCGGCAAGACGGTGTACACGAAGGACGGGGAGCGGGGTGAATACGAGTTCAACCCGGCGGATGCTGACACGATGCTGGCAGACTTCGCCGAGCGGAACAAGGACGGCGTAATTGACTATGAACACGAGACGCTGAAGGGCGGGAAGGCGCCTGCCGCCGGTTGGATTCAGCGTCTGGAGAAGACGGAAGCCGGGGTCGTGGCCCATGTGAGGTATTGGACGGATGAGGCGAAGAGGCTGCTAACGGATGGGGCTTACCGCTATTTCAGTCCAGTGCTCGCCATGTCGAGACGGCACCCTATGGCCCTGCATAGCGTAGCCCTGACGAACCACCCAGCGACGCACGGGATTCCCGCGCTGGTGATGGACGACGAAACGGACGAAAGCGACGAAACGGACAAGGGGGCATTTATGGATCTGAAGAAACTGGCTGAGGCGCTGGGGGTAACGGTGGTGGCTCTGGCGGACGGGAAGGGCCTGGATGAGGTGGCCACGCAGGCGGCGGTCGAGGCGGAGATCATCCGGCTGCTGGGGCTGAAGGCGGAGCGGACGGCGTTTCTGACGCTGCACGAATCGCCGGACCTGGACGCGGTTACCGGCAAGATCAAGGGCATGGTGCCGGCGGCTGAGCTGACGGCGCTGAATGATCGCCTGGCGGGGATCGAGGCTGAGAAGGCTGTCGCCAAGGCGTTCGCCGACCGCAAGCTGGTGGAGGCGCAGCGCGGTTGGGCGCTGGCCTACGCCCGCAAGGACCTGCAGGCGTTCGCCGACTTTGTCGCGGCGGCACCCGAGGTGGCGCCGGCGACGGCGGCGGGGGCCGGGGTCAACGTCCAGGGCGCCGCTGAAGGCAAGGCGCTGGCACTGACGGATGTGGAGACCAAGACGTTCCGCCGGATGGGTCTCTCGGACAAGGACATCGAGGCGATCAAGCAGGACCGCAAGGGCTAACCCAAGGAGTACGGAATCATGACGGCACTGGCTCAGAATCGTGACACGCGCGAGCTGGCGGGAAAGAACCCGGTGGCGGCGTTTACGATCTACAACGCGGAGATCATGTACGCTGGCGGCATGGCGGCGGTGGACTATCTGGGGGAGATCCAGATGGCAGCGAACACCGCTGGGCTGAAGGTGGTGGGCTGCGTGACGCGGTACACGGACAACACTGCGGACGGGAAGACGGCGACGGTGGAGCGGGGGATTTACCGCTTTGCCAACAGCTCGAGCTACCCGATTACGCGCTCGGCGATCGGGACGGTCTGCTACGTGGAAGATGACAACATCGTGGCTGGCTACGCCTCGGCGATGGTGCCGGCGGGGCTGGTGTTCGATGTGGACGCCGATGGGGTGTGGGTGGACATGAGTGCGGCGGCGCTGGCGGTGGCCCGCCAGTTGCAGAGTGACTTGCAGGTGGACAAGACCGATGACTACACCTGCACGGCTGCCCTGGCCTATGAGGGGCGGACGTTCTTCTCGTGCGCCAAGACTACGGCGCTGATGCATATCACGTTCCCGTCGGCGGTGGCGGGGATGCGTATCGGGGTCTGCCGCGCTGCGGCGGCCGCCGGCAAGGACGTGGGGGTGACGGCTGGCGCTGGCGACACCATCGAGGCCTACGACGGCACCTGCGCCGCAGGCAAGAGTGTGGAGACCACGGTGGACGCGGTAAGCCAGAAGGTCTGGTGGATCGCGGTGGACGCCACGCACTGGGTGTTGGACCGCCGGGTTCTGCCGATTGACATCGCGGGCTGGGTGAAGAATGACGCCTGAGTGTTGTAGTCGGCGGGTGGGGTAAAGAACCCTGCCCGCCGAACCTCACGAACCACATGAAACCGAAAGGGAACTGATAGATGGATACGAATCGGGGCAACATGGACGCGCTCTTCACCGGCTACAGCCAGGCGTTTAAGAACGGCTTGGCGCTGGGCTGGGTCGAGTTCGAGAGTCTTTGCACGGTGGTTGGCAGCGGCACGAAGATTACGGAGTTCCCGTTCTTGCAGCAGCTCGGCGGGATGCAGGAGTGGCTGGGGCCGCGGCAGATCAAGAATATCAGCAGCAAGAAGCTGCAGGTGACGGCGCGCACGTTCGAGGACTCGGTCGGGATGCCGGTGAACGACCTTGACGACGACCAGCTGGGGCTGTACACGCCGCTGGTGACGGAGATGGGGATGAACGCGGGCAATCTCTGGGGCGAGCTTGCCTTTGCGGCGCTGCTGGGCAATGCGACCTGGCTTGACGGCGTGGCGTTCTTCTCGGCTGCCGGGCGCGCCTACGACGGCAAGAACGCGATCAACAACTATGGCACCAGCGCTCTGACCAGCGCCACATATGCCACGGCGTACAAGGCGATGATGGGCTACCTGGGGCACGGGGGCAAGCCGCTGAACATCGTCCCTGACACGCTGCTGGTGGGGCCGAAGTTGCTGGACACGGCCAAGAAGATCGTGGAGATCCCGGCCGAGCTCACGAGCGGCGCCACGGGCGAAAGCGCCTATGTCAACTGGACGAGCGCGCCGAACCCCTGGTATAACAGCGCCCGCCTGATCGTCTCGACCCAGCTTGTCGGCACGTACGATGATTACTGGTTCCTGATGTGTACGAAGCGGCCGCTGCGCCCGGTGGTGCTGGTGAAGCGCCAGGAGCCGAAGCTGACGCGGCTGGACCGGGAGACGGACGCGAATGTGGCGCTGGAAGACAAGATCCTGTACCTGACGAAGGGCCGGGGCGAAGCGGCACTGACGATGCCGCACCTGGTGATCGGCAATTACGTGTCCTGAGCGCACGCACTAGCAGGCGCTTCCTCCTGCTCTCATTCTCGGGTTGCCCCCGGCAGGCCTTTAGCCCCTGTCCGGGGGCTCTCTCTTTGTAGCGGTTGACGCGACGGGGGTAGGTATGGGTAACTACATCGAGGTGGCAGACATCGAGGCTCGGCTGGGGCAGCCGTTGACGGCGCAACTGGTGCGCGAGACTGCGGGCGGCGGGGTTTACCTCGCCGCGCTCGCGGCGGTCATTAAGGCGGTAGAGGAGACGGTGGACAACTATCTGGGGTCACGCTACACGGTGCCCATGGCGGCGACGGGCTATGTGCGTCGGCTCACGATGGCACTGGTGTTGCACGACCTGTATTCGATGAGCTATGGCGGAGCGGTCCCAGACAAGGCGCAGAAGGCCTATGACGACGCGATGGTTGATCTGCTGGCGGTAGCGGATGGGAAGCGCGCGATCGGGGGAGCAACGCTGCCCACGGCCGCCGCGGTGACAGCGGGCCTGGTGGTGGAGTCTGAGGACGCACTATTTGATCGCGACAGCCTGCGGGGGTTCTGATGGCGGAGCCTTGGGTACATATCACGTGGCGCCTGCAAGGCTCTCTGCGCCCTCTGTTCCGGGTGCTGGACGAGGGGGCGAAGGCGCGCATTCTGACGCACGTGGGGGGCCTGGTAAAGCGGGATGTGCAGGCGGCGGCACGCGGGAAGGGCTGGAAGCATCTGGGGCCGGCAATCGCGCAGGCGACGAGTTACCAGTTGCATGGCAGCAGCGGGGTCGAGGTGGGCACGGCGCACCCGGTGGCGCGCATCCGCCAACTAGGCGGCCCGATCAGCGCCCCGGGTAAGGGGCCTGGGGCGAAGCAGGCGCAGTATCTGACCATCCCGGTGGCGCCGGCGGCAAAGGGGCATTCGGCGGGGGAGATGAAGCACCTTGGCTGGTCAACCTTTCTGGTGAAGAGTGGCGCCGGTAATCTCGTTATCCTGGGTCGGCGCAAGGGGAAGGGCAAGGCCTCGACGGTGGTGCCGCTGTTTGTCCTAAAGAAGTCCGTGAGGCATCCTGCTGACCCGTGGTTCCCGCAGGAGGAGATGCTGTTCCGACGGGTGCAGCAGGCGGTCAAGTTTGTAACGGGAGTGTGACGCGATGCCGGCGGTAACGACGTACGTGCATACGCCTGAAGCGATCGTGGCGGCGACGGTGGCGCGGCTTGAAGCCACGGAGGCGCTGCCGGCGACGCTGGCTGCTCCAGGTTGGGCGGTGGAGACCTTCAGCGCCACGAGTTACAAGGATATGTTTGCGCGCTTTCCGGGGTTGCCGCTGCCCGCGGTGCTGGTCTGTCTGGAGGGGGCCGACATTCGCATTGCGGGTACGTCGGGCCGTCCACAGCGGATTTACTACAATCTGACGGTGCTGGTGCTGGCCGGCAATGCCGACCTGGGGGCGGGGGCCGTGAGCGCGCGGGATCTGGTCTTTGCGGCTCTGGCGCTGCTGGACGACTATCAGAGTGGCAATGCCACCTGGCAGGCGACGGGATTTGACGCGGTGGACCTCTCGGCAGCGGACTGTGCGCCAGGGGTGGCCTGTTATGCGGTTCAGTTCGAGGTAGGGGACCACTGACATGGTTAAGGAAATCCCGGAGTTGGAGTGCTACGTCGGCGATACGACGGTGTGGCCGGTGGAAATCACGGCCGACGGGGTGGCGGTGGACATTACCGAACACACGCTCTCGTGGCTGGTGACGGCCGCGCGCACAGGTACGGCGCTGCTACAGGTGGACGTAACAGAGCACTCCCATGCCGACGCGGGCCTTTCAGCGCTGGAGTTGACCGCAGCGAATCTGACTGCCATCGGCGGCGCCGGGGACTACTGGCTGACGGGGATTGACGTGGATGGCGATGATGCCGAGCTTACCCGCGTGGTGGCGCGGCTCAGTGTCCTTGACCGGCCCCAGCGTACGGTGAGCCCATGAGCGTAAGCGGAATCACGATTCAGGTGCGCAGCCCGCGCCTGCGCTGTGACCTGAGCCAGCCCACGGTGGCCGTGCGGCTGCAAGGCCAAGGCGCTGCGGGTAGTGAAATCGAACTTCAGGTCAATGCAACCCATATTCAGTGGCGCTATGCCGGGACAACGGCGTGGACAAACCTGATTGCACTGTCCGCTTTAGAAGGCGCTCCCGGTGAGCCGGGGGCAGCGGGAACTTCCGGCATGTTGATTGCCAGAGAGGTCTGGACCCTGACCCCGCAGAACATCATTGATAAGTACCTGGCGCTCACCTTCCTCCCTGACCGTAAACTGACCCAGTTGACCATTGAGAACGGCGCTGCCCCACTCTACGGCGAGGACTTCACCGTCACGGTTGAGCCGCCGCAGTTATCATGGGACAGCCTGGGTCTGGATGGACTGCTTCAGGCCGGCGACTCGTTTTCGTTTGAGTATTCATACTCGTTGTAGGAGAAACCCCGATGGCAAAGCTAGACGCGCGCTGGATCTCGCTGGACGCACAGTCCATGGTCGCCGGGACGTCCAACGTCCTGCAAGTCAAACTGGTAACACAAGGTGGCCTGGAACGCACCGCGAACGGCCTTCAGATCAAGGCGGCCGAGGTCACCTCGGCCATGCTCGCTGGCAGTATCGCCTTCGAGAAGCTGGCCGACTACTCCAACATTGCCCGGCTGGACCAGACTGAGACGGTCGCTGCGGTATGGGCTTTCGGGAGCAACATCCCGACGGTGAGCGCCGACCCGACCACGGCCAATCAGGTCACGCGCAAGTCCTACGTGGATGCGCTGTACAACGGGCTCAAGTGGAAAGCGCCCGTGCGCGCCATGGCCGTGGCGAATCTCACGCTCTCGGGCGTGCAGACCATCGATAGCGTGTCTACCCTGGTCGCAGGAGACCGCATCCTGCTGACCGCGCAGAACACCGCCAGCCAGAATGGTATCTGGCTGATGAACGCCTCCAGCTGGACCCGCCCCGACGACTTCCCGGTGGGCGGCTCGGGCTCTTCGGTCGCGGTCCACGTGGCCGAGGGAACGGTCTACAAGGACACTGCCTGGTTTTGCACCACCGACGCCGCGGCGGACGTGATCGGGACCAACAACCTCACCTGGGCGCAGAATGCCGGCGCCTCGCTTACCGCAGGCAACGGTCTGGTGCTCAATGGCAACGCCATGGACGTGAACCCTGGCCAGGGAATCGAGCTGTCCGGCGATGTGGTCAAGGTGAAACTCGACGGCTCCAGTCTCGGCCTGAGCGCCAATGGTCTGTGCGTGGCCTCTGGCGGGGTCACATTCGGCATGATCGCCTCGGCAGCCATCGGCACCTCGGGGACCACCATCGCCGCGGGCGATCACGACCATGGGGCTGCGGGCGCCGCCGCCAGCCAATACTGGGGCACCAACGGCTCGAACGTCCTGGGCTGGTATGCGCTGCCTGCCCAAACGACGGGCGGACGCCTTATTCAGAAGTTCACCCTCAGCGCGACCAACATCACCAACAAGTACGTCACCCTATCGGGCGCGCCGAGCACTGCGGCAGAAGTCATTCTGTTGATCAAGGGCGCCGGCAATCAGTTCTATGGCGACGATTACGCCATGGATGGTGGCACCCCGGCTCGCCTGAGTTGGGACTCGCTCGCCCTGGACGGGGTGTTGGCCGAAGGCGACAAGCTGACGGTGATCTACAACTGAGGAAGGAACTGAGATGGAAGAGAAGCCCGACACCACGAAGCCTGACATCGAGTTCCCGTCCGCGCCGGAACTGGCAGAACTGCGGAAACGCCTGAAGGAAGAGGTTGTCTTTCGCGAGCGCACCTGTGCCGAAGCCGTGCAGGCCGTCCTGGAGAAGTACGGCTGCATGGTCGTGGCACGGGACGGCGCGGTACACATCGTCAGCAGGACCTAGACCCATGGCCAAGATCGCGACCAAGCACCTCGATGTAGGCACCGCCTCGGGCACCGTCGCGGCCGGCAATCACACCCATGCTGGAGGCGCTGGGGTGCTGTTGCAGGTGAAGGCCATCCGCGATACGACGGTGCTGCAAGGCGCCGGAACGGTATCTACAAAATTAACTCCGCCAACCAGTTTGGAAGGGTTTGCCTACCCGCAATTGACGTTGACCTTCACGCCGTTGGCAGCCAATTCTCTGCTTGAGGTTGAGGTTCTGGTGAATGCGGCCCTTAATGGAACTTCCAATTCCGGCTGGGTGATGCTTTTCGATTCGGGTAGTGCTACGCCGACGGTGGCGGTCGCGCTGGGAGGTGCAGCCTTATCTTACCAGACGAGGATGCTACCTATAAAACACTTTGTGGTGGCGGGAAGTGTGACGCAACGTACGTTCACGGTCCGGATGAGTTCGGCCAATACCACTACCTTTCTGAATAATTCGTTATCCTATTCCACGCCTTACTTTGCCCCCGCCGTCGCATCTTCCATCTCAGTGAAGGAGTATGCCCAGTGAATGGCGCTGCGCTGGTATGGAAGTACGGGCTGCCGGGCTGCACGATAGCGGTCTCTGGTGACTCGATTCTGGAGTGGTCTGGGTGCAGTATTGAAGACGAGCCGACCTCGGAACAGGTCACGGCGGCCGAGG
>CAIZKT010000646.1:0-4727 GCA_903933565.1 uncultured Victivallales bacterium
ATCTACCCTACCTTCGCACCGAGGTCGCATGGTCCGCCCCTTCAGGGCTCAATCTTCGCTGTGGACGGGTACCCAGGGCGTTGCCCTGGGCGCCCGAAACGCCGCCTTGGGGCTGAATACCACGGCCCATCCTTATTGCACAGGTCGCTGAAATGGATGGTAAACGATGCAAGAAACGCAGCTTTTCACTCCCGGGCCATCGGGGCAGATCGACACCTCGCCGTCCTACCTGGCAGACTACAAAAAGCTCTACCGCAAGGACGCGCGCCAGGCGGGCCTGCAATGGTTCCGCGAGTCGCGCTACGGGCTTTTCCTGCATTACGGGCTGTATTCCATCCTGGGTCGGCACGAGTGGGTGCAATTCCGTGAGAAGATCCCGGTGGCCGAGTACGCCATGCTTAAGGACCAGTTCACGGCGGATGGTTTTGACGCCATGCGCATCGTCGAGTTCGCCGTCGCCTGCGGCATGCGCTACGTGAATCTGACCACGCGCCACCACGATGGGTTCTGCCTCTGGAACTCGCAGTTTAGCGAGTTCAATAGCGCCACCTCTCCCGCCCGGCGCGACCTGGTCGCGGAACTGGCGGTGGCCTGCGAGAGCCAGGGTATCGGGCTGTGCCTGTACTACTCCCACGGCCGCGACTGGAGGCACCCGCAGGCCCCGAACAACGACCAGTGGGGCGGCAGTGCGCGACCCGACTACCAGCCCCCTGAGCCTGCCTATGCCTACGGCGACCAGCACAACCTCGATCTCTATCTGGAGTTTGTGGAAAACCAAATCCACGAGTTGCTGACCAGCTATGGCCCCATCGCCGCCATCTGGCTCGATGGCATCGCGGTGCCGCTGTCCGGCGATTGCCAGCGCTTCAAGTGCCAGGATCTCTACGACCTGATCCACAGCCTGCAGCCGCAGGTCCTGGTGTCCTACAAGCAGGGACTGCTGGGCACCGAGGACTTCTATGCGCCAGAACACCGCTTGCCCGCAGACGCCCAGCCGTCCGGTCCGCGGGGTCAGCTCGCCGCCGACCGCAAGAAACCGCGCGAGATCTGCACCACGATGACCCCCGGAAGCTGGGGCTACCTGGCGGAGGCGAAAGGCAAGCATCTGAGCGAAGATCAGGTGTGGGAGACGCTACGGGAAGCCGGTGCTCAGGAAGCCAACCTACTCCTCAATAGCGGGCCGCTCGCTGATGGCTCCCTCGATCCTGACGACTTCGACACCCTCCTGCGGGTCGGCGCGCGCCTGGAGCGCGAAAAGTCCGCCTGATAGTCGGCCGCTGCCATTGGACCTGTCCGGCCTCTCGGGTATATTGGCCTGGCGCTTCGCCCCCGGCGGGATGGCGCCGTGATTCAAGCCAGCTTAGCTCAGTCGGTAGAGCACTTGATTTGTAATCAGGCGGTCGCCGGTTCGATTCCGGCAGCTGGCTCCACTTAATGTCCTTATCCCCATTAACGTGTGACACGGGTGCAGGGGGTTGTTTGTTTCCGTTTTGGGTCCATCAAACCTATATCAAACTTTCGGCGAGCCCCCTGGAGACCCACTAGGCACCGCTGAGCATGGGACGGGTTTCGGGTTTGATGAGACGGTTTGATGGGCCATGGGGTGTCGTGGACCGCGACCCGTCTCCATACGTCGGACGTGATCGTCCTGAAATCCCCCGCTCCCGTGCGGCATAGCGGACGGACTGACGACACGTCGGCGACGCCCAGCGTGGGGGTGCTGCCGGCCCGCTCGCCCACCACCCAGCTCCCGCCCGCCAGGCCCCGGGCCTTGGTGGCGGTCACGGGCCCCGGTTTTCTACTCCCCGAAGAGCCCGCACCGGCGGGCCTTCCAGTAGGCGGCCTGCAGGTGAAGGATGCCCACGCTGGAGAGGCGCTCGTAGTCCAGCCGGGCAAATGCACGCGCCAGCAGGTCAGCCTGCGCCGCGGGAAACGCCGTGTTCTGATCGAGCAACTGGGTCAGCGCGGCCTCGCCGCTCTCGCGAATGCAGTACCAGACCTTGCGGTATTCGCCGACCAGCCCCCCGCTCTGGCGCCAATCTGGGCCAACCATGGTCAGATCAAGATCTTGGGCGGTCCGGTCTGCGACTGCGGCACGGGCGGCGCACCGCCCGGACACCGTGGCCATGGTTCGGCGCATCTGCTGGGCCAGTTCGGCGTCCTGCTCCAGGCGCGCCAGCAGTTCCAGCGAGCACTGCATCTGCAGCAAGGCGTAGGTGGGTTGCCCGTCCTCAATGACGAACGACTGCTCAACGGCCGGCGCGATGTACGTACGAAACCGTTCATGGTACTCCCGCCGGCCCGTGGTGTCCCAGGCGGCGGCGTAGAGCATCGGCAGCCGGGCTGCCTCGTGGCCCTTGACGTGCCACATCCTGCTGATGCCGCGCGAGTCGCGCGTACCGTCGGCCCGCAGGGAATCATAGTCATTCTCGGGCGTGACGTTCCGCGTCATCCTGTCCGCAATCGCGGCGCAGACCTCGCCGACAGCGGACCGTGTCGAGGCACGGCTCAGCGGGCTGTGGAAGTAGAGCCACAGCCCATGGACGGCATGCGTGTACTGATCCCGCGAGGAGTTCACGTAGATGCTCTTGAGGTCCTCGTCGCAGACGCCGCGAGCCAAGAACCCCGGCACGCCGTGGGCTGTGGCACAACGCTGAACCCCCTGGAAGACAGAGTCGGCGCGCTCGCGGAGTGTTTCGTCTCGGGTGACCGCATAGCGGTCCACGAGCGTGGAAAGCATGGCCCCGGCGGAGATCATGCAGTCCTCCATGCCGGTTCCATAGCCATAGGGGTTCGGGTACTGCCGGGCCACCTCAGCGGCGGTCGGCAGGTGCCGTAGTTCCTGGCCGGGCTCGTAGCTGCTCAGGTAATCGTAGAACAACTGCGTGTCGCTCTTGTAGAACCGCTGCCAGGTCACCGTCCACGCCTGCTCCACGCTCTCGGCCAGCCCGCGGGGAGGAGCCTGGCCCGGCGCGGCGGCAGCGTCCGGCCCCGACGCGCCAAGGGCGCTTGCCAGCGCTCCTCCCAGCAGGCCGACCAGGCTGACACTGGAGGTGACAGAGGGGGTTCGCAGTACGGTCATCGCGCGTCTCCTGTCGACGTCGGATCAGCTTCAGCAGCGCCTCTGGGCGTAGGGGTGCGAGACGGCTGAGTGGGGTTGCCAGCTCACGCTCCAGCGGGGTTGCCGAATTCCCCCACCACGTCCACCATCCTCTGGTAGTTGGCCAGGGCCAGAGGCGGCAATACGCGGCCGTAGGGACACGCGGACGGCATCAGCACAAACCCACGGCCCGGCCCCGCCGTGCCTTCGCGGATGGCCGTGCGGACCTTGCGCTCGAACTCCGCTGTCGGCAGGTTCTCGACGTCGCTGGCCTCCAGGTTGCCGAACAGTGTCATCTGTTGGCCGACCTTCAGCCGGACATAGGCAAGCTCCACGTCGCCCTGGGGCGGCGGCTCGATCGGATCGATCCCCGTGCAGCCGGTCGCCGCGATGTCGTCCAGGATATCCCTCAGCCGGCCGTGACAGTGAATCCGCGCGTAGCCGCCATGGCGCTGAATGGCGGCGACGATCGGCGTGTCATACGCCGTCACATATTCCCGGAACAGCCGGGGCGGCAGGTAGGGTGGCGTCGCGTATTCCGGGCCGCAGAGGCGCCAAAGCCGCCCTGGCAGGGCTCGGGCGATTCTGTCAACCTGCCAGTAATGGACGCGGGCAAACCGTTCCACCAGCTTGTGAAACCAGCTCGGCTCGGTCAACGCCAAGACGGTAAACGTGGCCATGTCAAACAGCTGGGCGGCATCGCACAAGGGTTCGCTCCGGTCAATCATGACAATGCCGGCATCGCCCAATTGTTCTTCCACCTTCAGGATGCCAGCGGTATCCGGTTCACCGCCCAACGCGAGTTCCGGTAATTCCAGGTAGGCCTTCAGGTCGTCCAGATCTTTGAGCAAGTGCTCTGTTTCCCAGGTCGTGTTAAGGTCCCGGTCGCGCCGGTGACGGCGGGTTAGCGTGCGCTTGCCGACCCGGATAGTCGTCGTGATGAATTGGCTGCCGTGGGCATCTTCGCGGGTCTCGGTAGCACACCGTTCTTGCAGGGGGTACGGCGACGTGTTCCTAAACGCCACGCCGCGCCGGACGATGCAGTCGGTCTTGGCGCGGGCCAGTTCCACCAGTGGTCGCCAAGATGGATGGTTGTAGATGTTGAACGGATGGGGATCCTCCAGGTCCTGGGAGCCGTCAATCTCGTAGAAGCTAACCGGCGGACGGTCTACCGGCTCTCCCCGCAAGGTGGCCATCAAGCGTTCGCGTCGAGTCATAGAATATGCCTCAAGCAGACCTCGCACAAAGACCAGGTGACCTCACGACCTTGCTGGCCCGGTAGGCCAGGCGCCAGGTTTCAACCGCCAGCGCCAGGCCCCGGCCCGCTCTGACGATACCACCCGCCCAATGCGTCCGCAACGGCCCCGCCAGTCTGCCGCCTCTGGCCAAATGACCAGATAGCGCGCCGCCGCGTAGCCGATTTCGCCGGTCGACGCTCGCCCGGAACTTGGTGATCTTCGGGTTCTTGGTGGTGAATAATCCAGGCTAGAACCCTGAACCCCGGGCCCTGAGCCCTCTTGTGCCTACTCCGCTTTCTCAACCTGTGCAATAAGGATGGGCCGAGGTATTCAGCCCCAAAGGGGCGTTTCGGGCGCCCAGGGCAACGCCCTGGGTCCCTGTCCTCCCC
>CAIZKT010000647.1:0-5692 GCA_903933565.1 uncultured Victivallales bacterium
CATGTGCATATCCTTTCTGCTGAGCGCTGGCGGTGGAGCCCACCGCATCTCCACCAAACCGCGGTGGCGGCCCACCGCATCTCCACCAGACCGCGGTGGCGGCCCACCGCATCTCCACCGAACCGCGGTGGCGGCCGAGCGCATCTCCAGGGGACCGCGGGCCATGGGACGCCTTTAGAATAGCACCATCATCATGCCGTTAATCCGCGAAAAGCAATCGTTCGGGTTGGACCTCGGGCAGTCGGGTGCCAAGCTGGTGCAGGTCGCCCTGCGTGGCAAGGCGATCCAGGTCGTGCGTGGCGCGGTCTTTGACGCCCGCCAGGAGGGCCTGCTCGACGAGGCCGAGATGTATGCGGGGACCGCCTCCTGGCTCAAAGAGCAGGGCCTGGCGGACCACGACGTCTGCATTGGGCTGTTGCAGCACCTCGCCACCACCCAGGTCAGCGACTTCCCACCCCAGGCCAGCGGCGACGAACTCGGTGAGATGGTCAGCTTCGAGACGGTGCAATTGGCCGGCCTCTCGGACGAGGCTTTCGCCTCCGACTACCAGGTGATGGCGCCGGACTACGGCCGCAAGAACCCGGTGCTGATCGGCATTTGCCGCCAGGCGGTCATCGACGAGCGCAACCGAGCCTTCGCCGAGGTCGGCATCCGCGTCTGCGAGGTGGCCATGGAAGGCCTGGCTGCCGCCAATGCCCTGTTCTTCCTGCATCCCGAAGCTCTGGCAGAGAAGTCGCCCCAACTGATTCTGGACGTCGGCGCCGAGTCCTCGACGCTGCTGATTGTGGCGGGCGGCCAGGTGTTGTTTGTGGGAGCGTTGCTCTTTGGGGCGGACAAGTTCCATAAAGCGCTGGCGGCCCTGGTCGAGGGTTCCGGCAACGCCACTGTCGGCGCCGCTCCGGGGCCTCGCCTTGATCTGTCGCAGTTCGACTCGCCGCTGCTTGCCGTCAATCGCCAGCTTGAAGGCGAGATCCGCAATAGCATCGAGCACTGGCGTGCCGGGGAACGGCCGGAACTCTCCGGCAAGGCCTTCACCAAGGTCTGGGTCTGCGGCGGCGGGGCCAAATTTGAAGGTCTGGCCGCGAGCCTGGGCCGCGCTTACGGATGCAGCGCTGAAGCCTTCGGCCCAGCCGCTACCGACGGTCGGCCCGATCCGCAACTGGCCGTGGCCCTCGGCCTGGCCCTGCAGGGCCTGGGCGCGGCCACCATCACCATTTCCCTCTGCCCTGAGGTGATCCAGTGGACCCGCCGCCGCACCCAGCGCTTCGGCCACCTGCTGGCTGCGGTCACAATCCTGCTGGCGTTGACCGTGATCTACCTCTACAGGACCTACAACGGCCTCGAACGCCGCGCGCAGGACCTGGCTGCCCAGAAGTCGAACCTCGAGATGTGCGCGATGCTCATCCCCAAGCTCGAGGAGCATTCCCAACTCGTCCAGCATTACGAGAAGATGCTGCTGCCGGTGGTCGAGAAGGGCAACCGTGGTGGCCGCTTTGTGAAGAGCATTGAGGTGCTGGCGGCAGCGCAGGCCGCGAACGACTGGTTCATCTATCTGGCCGACGAGTTCAGCTTCGAGGAAGGCAAGCCAAAGGGCGACAAGTCTGGCGCCGCGCCGCCGCCCGAGCGCGTGACGCCCAAGGGGCCCGCATTCCCGGGGGCCATCTCCTCTCTGGACAACTACGAAGCCAGCATGCCGCAGTTGCAGGCGACCCTGGTTACCGGCATCGAACAGATGCGCAACATGGTGATGGCCGGACACTCCCCCAAGGCGGGTCGGGACGTACTCGAACCCGTGAAGGCGATTCGGGCGCGCCTCAACGAGAGCACCTTCTTCAAGGGCGCTGATGTGCTGCCGAAGCCAGAGCGCACCGGGCGCGATGAGACGATCTTCCAGCCCTGGGTCACCTATCTGCAGGGCTTGGCCGAACGGCGGATTGTGGGCCAGTACGTGAGTTACATGTTTCGGTTGCCCTTTGCAGAGCTGGACATCAACCGCCTCGCGGCCGCCGCCGCGCCGCCGCCTAGCAAGCCTGCAAAACCGGCTCCGGTCGCCACCGACAAAGCGGACGAATAGCCATGAGACCTTGGCCGCAGGCCCATAAGAACTTGGCTGCCATCCTGCTCCTGGTGCTGGTGGCCGTGGTCATGTTCTACTTCTTCGCTCTCCGCCCCAAGGTCCAGGACGTCCAGGACCTGGCGGGACAGCTCGACGAGCTCAAGGATAAGCTCAAGACGGCCACCTGGCCGCTCAACGGCGAGACCCTCAAGACCCTGCTGGAGGAAAACACCAAGAAGCTCAAGGGAACCAAGACCGAGCGCGGCGACAAGGGCTACGCCGGCATCGAGGAAAAATCGAGCCAGATTCTGACCCAGGCCACGTCCACCTTCAAGAAACGCATCGAGGAAAACTACGGCAATACCAGCACCTTCATGGACCAGTCGGGCTGGCTCGATTACCAGAGTGACTTCAGCGACCTGGACGCCTGGCTGCGTGGCAACGGCGTGCTAATCAGCGAGAAGACCTTCGGCATCAGCCAGGACACGGCCAACGCCGAGACCTACCAGCTCCTCCTGCACATCTGGACCGTGCGCGAACTGGTGCAGTTGGTGGTCACGCACAACCTGGTCCTGGCAAAGGACCCCAGCAATGCGGTGCCCACGCCCGAAGGGGGGACGGCCTTGCCGTCGAAGCTGCGGGTGCTGCCCGCCGTTGCCTACGCCGTCAACCCGGAGGACAAGACTCCTTACCTCCTCGAGTTTCCGGTCCGCCTGACCCTGCGCGGTGCCCTGCCCGATCTGGTCGCCTTCATCGCCGAACTACAGACCGGGGAGCGCTTCCTGCCCATCAGCCGCATCGAGATCGCCACGGAGCACCCCCGCATTCGCGGTGAAAAGCCGAACAACGATGGGGTCGTGCAGGTCCAGAACATCGAAGCCACCGTCGTCTGCTCGTCCTTCTTCCGGCCTGGCGAGCGCGCGCCGGAAGTGCGGATCAGGCAGAAGACTCAGATCCCGCCGGGCGCCTGAGTGGAACCATGAAAACGCTCCTTAAAAAGCTCGCGGCCGAATGGGAGAAGAGTCTCCTCTGGGCCAGTGCCGGCCTGCTCACGCTGGTCATCGTCTTCCAGCTCAGCGGCCTGCTCGATGAGCCTGAGGCTGAGCCAACCCGGAACAAGCCGACACAGGCGCAGCGGTCCTATCTGAATGAGGCCACGGCTTTCGCCTTCCTGCAACCGCTGCCGACGCCAGCCCCGGGCGCCCGGAACCCCTTCGCCTTCTCCTGCAAGTTCCCAGCGCAGGCGGCCGCTCCGGCCGCCGCCCCAGCGCCGGACACGCGCAAAGTCTGGAAGAAACCGGCCCCCCAACCCGCGACCGCCGTCGCGCCGCCAAAGCCCCCCCCGCCCGCGGTCGCGGCGCCGCCTCCACCCCCAAAGCGCGCGCTGACCCTCCTGTACCGCGGCGTCTATGAAGGTGGTGACAAGGCCGGTCAGCAACTCGCCTTTGTCAGCGGCCAGCAGACTCCCAGCGGCACCTCGGGCACCATGGTCGCCGCCGTCGGACAGGCCATGGGCGGCGTCACGGTGAAGAGTTTCACGCCCACGGCACTGGTGGTCACCTCTCCCACCGGCCAGGACGTCACCATTGAGATCGGTAAGCAGAAGAAGATCCCTCTCGAATGACTTCCGACGACAAGACGGCCATCTCCGCGGACAGCGGGGACAGCAACGACCTCCTGTCCATACTGGTCGCCGAGAGTGCTCTGACCGAAGAGCAGGCCGATCAGGTCAGGCGACGCATGCGGCGGGCGCAGATCAGCAGTCATCAGGCCATTCTGGACCTGGAGTTTGCTTCTCAGGAGGTGGTCTACCGGGCCCTCAGCCGCTGCAACGGGTTGCCGTTTGTCATCATCGGCGAGGAGCAAGTCAGCGATACGGCCACCGGCAAGGTCCCGGCGAAGGTGGCGTTGCACTATCAGTTCGTGCCCCTGCAACTGGACCGGGGGACGTTGCGGGCGGCCTTTGCCAGCCCGCCCAGCGTCCGCGACCGAGAGAACCTGCGCTTGCTTCTGGGCCTGCGCCTGGACCCGGTGTTGGCCACGCCGCTGGAAGTGGGGAACTCGCTGAAGCGTATCTACGGCCTGGGCGCCGACAAGGTCATCCAGCTACGCCAGGACAAGCGCGCCCAGAAGATTCAGGTCGTCGATGGCACCTTCGACGACAAGCAGGTCGAATCGGTGGATGCGGGCGCCACCGGCGACGACGCCTCGATCATCCCCCTGGTCAACCAGATCATCCTCGAGGCCATCAAGCTACAAGCCACCGACATTCACATCGAGCCCTACCGCGAGACCGTCAAACTGCGCTACCGCATGGATGGCATGCTGCGGGAAATCCCGACGCCGCCCGGCATGGTGGAACTGCATGAGTCCATGATCTCGCGCCTGAAGATCATGGCCCGCCTCAACATCGCCGAGAAGCGCCTGCCCCATGACGGCCGTATCCGCGTCAATGTCGGCAACGACTACTGCGATCTGCGCGTCTCGATCATCCCCACGCGTTTCGGCGAAACGGTCTGCCTACGCATTCTGAACCGCGCCAGCATCTTCATGGACATGGCCCAGTTGGGTCTGAACAAGCGCCAACACGGCATTCTGACCCAGCTCATCTGCCTGCCGCACGGCATCATCCTGGTTACCGGGCCCACCGGCAGCGGCAAGACCACTACCTTGTATGCGGCACTGGCGCAGGTGCGCGATACCTACTCAGACCGCAAGATCATCACCGTCGAGAACCCGGTCGAGTACGAACTCGAGGGCACCAGCCAGATTCAGATGCACGCCGAGATTGGATTGACCTTCGCCAGCGCCTTGCGCAGCATTCTCCGCCACGACCCAGACATCATCCTCGTCGGCGAAATCCGCGACAACGAAACCGCCGAGATCGCCATCCAGTGCGCCCTCACCGGGCACCTGGTGCTCAGTACCCTGCACACCAACGATTCGGTCGGCTCGGTCAACCGCCTGGTGAACATGGGCATCGAGCCCTACCTCGTCGCCGCCTCGTTGTGTGCCACGCTGGCCCAGCGCCTGGTGCGGCGCATCTGCAAGAACTGCAAGGTTGAGGAAGAGAGCATCCCGCGTCGGCTACGGGCCGAGATGGCGGACGTACTGGGCGTGCCGGCCGAGGATGTGAGGGCCTGGCACGGCAAGGGCTGCATCGAGTGCAACCAGAGCGGCTACCGCGGCCGGGTCGCCATCTACGAGTTCTTCCTGCTCGATGAGGAACTCCAGGACATGGTCTCAAACCGCGCGACCTCCGGCGACCTGCGCAAGGCCGCCATCGAGCGGGGCATGCGCACCCTCCGCATGGATGGGTGGGAAAAGGTGGCGGTGGGCCAGACCAGCATCGAAGAGGTGACCCGCATCACCTCTACCTTCCGGCTGAGTTACGAGCCGGACAAGGACGAGTAGTCGCGAGCCGACGACCTCCACGCCCTGCGGGCGGAAGAGACGGCCAGGGACCGCATCTCCAATCCGCCTGGCGCCAAACGGGCGCCAGGCGTGGAGCAGCGGTCGGCCCGACCGTCCCCCAGCAGCCCCGAAGGGGCGCAATCCCTCAGCCCAGGGCACCGCCCTGGGTACCGGGCATACCCCAGATTCTCAGCCCCGAAGGGGCGCCATACCTGGCCGTGC
>CAIZKT010000648.1:0-5733 GCA_903933565.1 uncultured Victivallales bacterium
CTCCACCTGACATGAATGCCGCCAACCGAAAGGAACCCCGTACGATGCAGACCGATAGCACCTTCCTGGATGCCCTGACCCAGCGGGGTGTCCTGCTGAGCGTCAGCGTGCGCTACTGGCGTGCGCAGAAGAAGCTCAACCCCGAGGATCTGGGTCTCTCGCGGGATCGGGTGAATGACCGCCTGATCTCGCTCGGGCACAAGCGCCTGGTGCCCAAAGAGAGCCTGAAACGCCTGGCGGTACTGGAAAGCCGGGCCCACTCGCTGGTTGAAGAGAGCACGTTCCCCTTCCTGGGGGGCGTGGCACACTACCTGCCCAACGAGAAGCTCGACGGAGTGACGCGCCGTCTGCACAGCTTGCAGGCAGAGTTCGAGGCCGAGACCCGTGACTTCCTGGCAGGCTACGCCAAGCTGCGTGAGTTTGCCTTGAAGGAGTGGCGCGAGGCAGCCGAGCGTCTGGGGGCAGATCCCCGCAGGCTTGTTGCCGCCGTCGAACAGGCGTTCCCCTCAAGCGAGCGCATGCCGCGCTCGTTCGCCTTCGAGGTGCGCCTCTTCAGCATCGCGGTGCCGGATGTGCCGCAGGCCCAGCTTGTCGAGCTGGGTACGCGCCAGGAACTCATGCAGGTACGCCATGAGGCAGCCCAGCAGGCCCGGCGCGAGATCGAGCAATCCTGTGAACACTTCGTCAGCGAGTGTGTGAGCGAGATGCGCCGGCAAACGGCACAGCTTTGCGACGAGATGCTCACCACCATCGATGGCACCGGCAGCGTCCACCAGAAGACCCTCAACCGGCTGGTGCATTTCATCGAGCGCTACAAGGCCCTCAACTTCGCAGGAGATGGCCAGATGGAGCGTGAGTTGGATCACGCCCGTGCGGAACTCCTGAGCCGCAGTGCCGAAGAGTACCGCGGCAGCGGCGTCGCCGAGACGACGCTGGTACAGGGCCTGGAGCGGTTGCGCACCAAGGCCCGTGAACTCGCCGCACAGGACACCTCAGACCTGGCCGCAAACTTTGGCCGCATGGGCCAGCGCCGTTTTGCGCTGGCGTCGTGAACCTCGCGTTACCCCCAAGCGGAGTCCGCATAGGTCACCAGCCCGTGCGGGCTCCATCATCGGCGTTCAGCAGATCTTTCCCCACCTTCGCAACCCACTGGCGAGCGATCTCAAGCTCCGCGGACATACACCGTCTTCCCTTCCCGAAGGACCTGCGATACGAAGGACACGGGAGTCCGGCTAGCCAGGCGGACCTCCTCCGGGGTGTAGACGAGGATGTCCACGGCGAACCGTTGAGGACGGATGCGCCTGTAGAACTCCCGGCTGCGCTTGTGCCGCGGCTGGTCGCTTTCGGCGATGACCAGAAGATCCACGTCGCTCGAATCGGATGCGTGGCCGGTCGCATGCGAGCCGAACAGCACGACCCGTTCTGCATCGGCGGCTTCGCCGATCTCGCGGGCCACCTGCTCTATGTCAGTCTGCGCAACCATGCCCTTACTCCCGGTACCGTTACCACCGGCCACTCTGTTCCGTACGCCTTCCGGGCAGAGGTAGCCCGCAAGGCGGTCACACTCTCCAGGATGACGTGCCGAGGCCCTCGATGCAAATCGCGGCGTATGGGGATGCATCACAGCCGCACGACGGAACCGCACCAGAGTGATTCCCGAACCCTGAGACCCACAGCCCATGGAGTCCACACCAGACATGAACCACCCCACCGACACACCTGACCGCATCACCCTTCACTATCGCGCCGGTTCGTCCGACAAGGTCTATCAGGCTGCAGTGGAACCGGCTGGCAACGACCGGTTCACGGTCACCTTCGCCTACGGCCGCCGGGGTTCGACCCTGCAGACCGGCACCAAGACAGCCAGCCCCGTCCCCTACCAGGTAGCCCGCGCCATCCACGAGCGTCTGGTGATCGAGAAGACCGCCAAAGGCTACACCCCCGCCGACGATGGCACACCCTACCGGAACACCGTCAATGAGAAGCGTGACACGGGGATCGCCTGTCAGCTCCTGAACCCCATCGACGAGACGGGGCTCATGCACCTGCTGGACTCGCCTGACTATGCCCTGCAGGAGAAGTTCGATGGCCGCCGCCTGCTGCTGCGCAAGTCCAACGGACTGCTCATTGGGGTCAACCGCCTGGGACTGGAGATCGGACTACCTGCCCCCATGGCTGACGAGGCCGAAGCCCTTCACGGCGAGTTCATCCTTGACGGCGAGGCTGTGGGCGAGATCCTGTACGTCTTCGATGTCCTCTCTGCCGATGGCGTCGACCTGCGCGGCGAAGCCTATGAGGTGCGTCTGCGGCGTCTGTACCTGCTACTCGCAACCGGGCCACAGCGGCACCTGCGCGCCATAGAGACCGTCTGTCTGCCGGCGGCCAAGCGCGAGCGTTTCGAGCGCCTGCGTGCCGAAGGCAGGGAGGGCGCGGTGTTCAAGAACCTGCACGCACCCTACACCCCGGGACGGCCAGCCTCGGGCGGAGCGCAGCTCAAGTACAAGTTCTACGAGACCGCATCCTGCCTGGTGATCGGCCGCAACGACAAGCACAGCGTCGCGCTGGGCCTATTCAAGAGCGGGAGAGTCGTCCCCTGCGGCAACGTTGCCGTCCCGGCAGGGCGGGAGATCCCCACCGAGGGGACACCCGTCGAGGTTCGCTATCTCTATGCCTTCTCGCAGAGCGGCACGCTCTTCCAACCGGTGTATCTCGGTCCCCGCGACGACATCGCGGCAACGGACTGCACCATCGAGCAACTCAAGTACAAAGCGGCCTGACATGATTCGAGGGCGCCGGTCCGATTGGTCGACACTTCACCCATCCGAGTTCATTGCGTCCGTCTCTGCTCTAGTGTATCGTTGCACTGGGGTGTTGGGCGGGTGACGGTGGCATTCGGGCGCAGTCGGACTCAGCGGCAGCCAGTGGGGGTGGATCGAGGCGACATAGGCGCAATGGCTGCCTGGAGAACAGAGCACATGGATGGCATTTGCTTCACGTGTCCGCATTGTGGGCAGACCCTGGAAGCACCACCTGACATGGCCGGCCAGACAGCCGACTGCCCGGGTTGTGACAAGGTGGTCTCCATCCCAGGACTCAGTCCGTCAGTGCCCCCGCCTTCAGTCGAACGCCCTGACCCGCCACCCAAGAGGCGAACCATGCCAATCCTCTTCCGGTGTCCGCAGTGCAATCACCTCATTGAAGCCGATCCCGGGATGGCGGACATGTGCATGGACTGTCCCAAGTGCTTATCTGTCGTGACGGTACCTGATCGCACGGCGGCGGGGACTCCCCCTTCCGCCGACGGGTCTGAGGGAGGTCGCGTCTCCCATTCCTGCCCTGCCTGCAGGTCGGCAAGCACGCGGCGCTGTGAGGTGGCGTACCTCGACGGGACCAAGTCCGGCTCCATCGTCGGGTTCGGTTTGGACAGCTCCGCGGACGGGCTCGACGTCGTTCCTGCTGTCGGCTTCAGCCAGACCCGGACCGCGCTGGCGGAGGCCATCGCCCCGCCACCGGAGCCAACGTTTTCCTTCGGGAAAGCGAAGCAGGAGTGGGAGCGCCAGATGGATAGGTGGCGCCGGAAGTGGGTCTGCCAGCAGTGTGGCCACTGCTGGACGCCACGGTGATGGTTCCTGGTCGGCCAGTCTGCCCACGCATGTATCCGCGGACAGGCCCGCGCACGGCGGCTGACGATCTCCGCGGGTGCCTGAGAGTTCGACTATGAGACTGGCTTTGGCGGCACCTCCAGTTCCAGGGGGATGGTAGCCGGAAAACTCCTCTATCCCGGGACACCTTCCCGTCAGCACCGAGACCATCACGGCAGCCTGGGCGGGGGATGTAACTACCCGTTCCGTGCCAACGCGGCCGCGGTAGGCCAAGCCTGTGGTCGCGGGTTTCCGTGTCTCCACCTCCGCCAGGTTTGGTCGCGAACCCCCGCGGCTGGCGCTCTAAAGCCAGGCCGAGGAATCCCAGCCCAGCCGGAATTCCGCTTACGCCGCTCTTCATCCTGCCCCGCCCCTGTTTGGCTATGCCTGTGTCCGGCCGATACCGCAACAAGTACCCCGATACCCTGCCGACACGGTGCAGGGCCATCGTTACTCCCAAACACCGAGCATACGGAGTCCACCCCAACCATGAGTCATCTGACCGACATAGACATCGAGATCCGTGACATCGAGGCGCTCAAGGAAGCCTGTACCGAGATGGGCCTGCAGGTCGAGAAGGCCGGCATGGCGCGCGGCTACGGCGAAGCCCTGCACCGAGCCGAGTACATCATCAAGCTCAAAGGTCCCTACGACATCGCGGTCGAGAAGCAGAAGGACGGCCGCTGGACGCTCTCGGCAGATCTCTGGCAAGGCCACGTCGAGCGCGAAGTCGGCCCGAAGTTCGGTCGGCTGCGCCAGTTCTACGGCGTCCACCGGACGCTCCACGAAGCAAAGCGCCTGGGGCTCAAAGCCCGCCGTTCCGTCCTGCAGGATGGCACCGTGCGCCTGGCCCTGTGCCGGGCGTGAGGCCGCTATGCAGCCCATGGCCATTCGTCCATCATCACCCGTTCCCCAGGAGTCCACACCTATGCCCCAGGAGATCCACGTCGACATCGCCCCGGATGGCAGCCTGCATATCGAAGCCCACGGGTTCACCGGCACAAGCTGCCGGGCAGCCACTGCACCGCTGGAAAAGGCGCTGGGCGTGGTGCGCTCGCGCCGCCTCAAGACAGAGACCCGCCGGGCCAACGTTGCCGGGCAACTCCGCAACCGGCTCGGCGGAGAACAGACATGAGCGAGCAGGCTGTGATCCTGTTCGATCCCGCCGGTGCAGCCCACTGCCTCTACAGCGAGCTTCTCGATCTGCGCCGGCTTGGCCGCCTGCAGGTCAGGCGCGCCACCCGCATCGAGTTCAACGCGGACACCCAGCTCTGGGACGTCCTGCCCGCCGAGGGCGTCAGTGTGGCGCTGTTCTCGGCTCCGACCCGTAGCGAATGCCTGGCCTGGGAACAGGCCAACGTCATGCCCTGAGTGCCGAACGGCACACGTCTCTGCACCACCCACCCAAGTCCACCCCATGAAGGAAGACCCGACCATGCAAGCCCTGTTTGAGAATGCGCGCGGTCACTGCGTCGAGCTCGACATGCCACTGAGTGACTTCCTGGCCACACGCTTGATGGAACGCCGGGCTCGTGCCGCCCTGTGTACCCCCGGAGAACTCGTCGTTGGCCATCTGCCGGGAGACTACGCCACCTTCGACTCGGAGGAACTCAGCCTGGCCCTGGCCGAAGCCTGTGAGACGGCCACCGAGTTCGCGGTCAGTCGCGTAAAGCTGAACCACGCCGATGTCCGGTTCGCGCAGCGTCGTCTCGAAGGCCTCTACACCCCCGAAGCCGCCTGACAACCCCAAGAGGAAACATGCACATGCAGGCACAGCTCATCGACTACATCCGTGCCGGGTTCGCCGGCATCTATCTCGTAACGGCAGAAGAGGCGCGCGCCGAGGCGCTGCTACGCGACACGGCGAGCGAGCTTGGCTACAGTCTGCACACCTGGACCGTGACCGAGGGTCTGGTGTGCGTCGAAACCGGTAGCGCCGATCCCGTGAATGACCCGCTGCAGGCGGTCATGGGCCTGGGAGAGCTTCCCGAGAAGAGCATCCTGGTGCTGCGGGACTTCCAGCAGTTCCTGGGTGATGCCGGTCAGCCGGCTGATCCGGTACTGACGCGTACGCTGCGCGAACAGCTCCGCC
>CAIZKT010000649.1:0-29331 GCA_903933565.1 uncultured Victivallales bacterium
GGTCAGCGGCAAATCCAGCGCCTCGATATCCACCTCGCGGCTGACCCGGAACGTCGCCGTGTCGCCCGCGATGACGCTGTCGGTGCCGTCCTCGCTAGCCAGTTGCAGGGCCTGCTGCGCGGTCACCGTCACGGTCAGGTCTTTGACCGAGTCGCCGCTCATCTTCTGGCCAAGGGTGTAGACATTGATGAATCCGGCGCCAGAGCCGCTGCCAGCGGCATGACCAACGCCGTTGATCCGCACCGTCGCGTCGCTGCTGCCGGCTACGAAGGTCAGCACGGTCGGGGTATGGGTGAACAGCGTCGCATCGCTGCCACGCAGTTGGATGGTCAGGCTTGATTGGGACTCGTCCACCGGACGCACTACCCGGATGTCCTTGAAGTCGTCAATACGCAGCGAGAGGCTGGTGATGGGCGACCCAAGCATATCCTGGAAGCTGACGTGGGGGGGCTGGACCGTCACCGCGAAGTAGGCCGGTGGATATCCGGGAGCAGAGGCCTGCATGGACACGGGGGTATCTGTCCTGGCGATGCCGATGATACTGGCGAGGGCACTGGCGGCGCCGGCCGGTATGGTCACTGAGGTGGAGGGGACACTGGCGGGATCCGAGCTCGTCAGGGTCACTGTCAGCGGGACCGTCAACTCGCCGCCGGACCGGGTCACGGTGGCCATGACGATGCCGCCCGCGGTGACGGTCTGGTTGGTGATGCTCAGGCCGGCGCCAGCGGTCACCGTAACCGCCAGTGTAGCGGAGTAGGAGCCGTTGGTCAGGGTGAGGTTCAACGGGCCGCCGGCGCGCACGCCGGTGAGGGGCAGGGTGCGCGCATACTCGTCGGCGGCGAAGGTGACCGAGGCGGCGCCGACGGTGAAGACGGAGGTGTCGGCACTGGCGGTAGTGACCGTGAGAGGACCCGTCGCCTGGGTAGCGTCACGACGGATGATGACCTCGAAGGTTTCGCCCACCAGCAGGGTAACCGAGGTGGGGGCAAAGGTGAGGGTCGGGGCGGTCACCGTGATGGCAGCCTCGCCGGATTGGACGTAGCCGCTGGCGAGCGCCCGGAGGTGTGCCGGCGCGGCGAGCGGAGTCGGGTGCAGACCGGTGACGCCAATGATGGCGCTGTTGGCACCGGCGGCGATGGTGACGGTGGCCGGGACGGCGATGCTGCTGGTGTCATCGGTGGAGAGTTCCACGACCAGCGGCAGGACGGTCGAGCCATTGCGAGAGACTGACATGAAGACGGTGTTACCGGCGACCAGGGTATTTGAGGCGGGGCTGAGGGTGAGGGTCAGGTCAGCGCTGGAGACCTCCGGCGGGATGCCGGGTACGACGCTGACGCCGGCCGCGGACAGGGTGGCGCTGCTGCGGAGGTTGCGGGCGGCGGTCTGGGCGTCGGTACCGATGCGCGCCGTGAAGTCCTCGATTTGGAACTCGGTGCTGTCGGCTGCGTAGCTGTCATCGAAGTGGAACCAGCCTACGAGATGCGGCAGGTCAGCGCTGAACAGGTTGACGCGGTCGGCGGCAATGGCGCCCTCGTTGAGGCGGGTGGCGTAGAGGCGCACGTCGTCGAGGGACCAACCCGCGCCGCTGGAGCCGCTGAGACCGATGGTGACCGGGGTCACGCCGGGCTCGGGGAGGTTGTTGAGCGGCATGGGGTCGGTGGTGGTCGTGAAGGTAACGCCCGTTCCGGCGACGTAGACGAGGAGTTCCATGATACCGGTATTGCGGTTGAAGGTGGCGGCGACATGGGACCAGGCGCTATTGGGGATCACCGCGGTGCTGGTGAAGCGGAAGTTGCCGACCTGCAAGTAAGGCTTGGCGCTGGTGTCGACACCCAACTGATACTGGATACCGCCGGTAGCGTCGGCCTTGTTGATCAGCACCGCGCCCTCGGTGGCCGTGTCGGGTTTCACCCAGGCTTCGAGGGTGAAGACGTTCAGGTCGAACTTCGGGTTGATCGGGACCGTGATTTCACCCGTAGTGGCGCTGAAGGTGACCATCTGGTGGGCAAATCCCGTCCGGCTGAGTGAATCGAGGGGATCGGTGGCGTCGGTGATTTCCTGGCCGTCCGTCTTGCCGTCGTCATCGGTGTCGGCGCGGTTCGGGTCGGTGTTGGAGTACTGCTCCTCGAGGTTGGTCAGATTGTCATCATCGGCGTCGGCGTTGAGGTCTGCGGCCGTGTTGGTCTGGCGCGGGTTGAAGGAGAGGAGGTGCTCATAGAGATCATTGAGGCCGTCACCATCGAAGTCGGTGTAGCCGTCGACGGCGCCGGGGCCGGCGGTGGTGAGATCGCCGAAACTGGCCAGTTCCCAGAAGTCGGCGATGCCGTCGGCGTCGGTATCGGCGCTGAGGTAGGTGTAGGTGCCGTCGATGAGGGTATCGGTGGCGACGGGGACGATGTCGGCGCTGCCACTGAGCACAGCGACGTACTGGCGGTTGGCGGTGGCCTGGTTGATCGGGGTGATGCGGTGGGCGAAGTCTTCGGCGCCGACCGGTCCGGGGTGGAAGGTGCCGGCGGCGGTGTAGCCGTCATCGAAGCGGAAGTAGGTGTCGACGTTGCCCGTCATGCTGGCAGCGGCGAAGCGCTGGGCGCGCAAGGCGGCATCGGTGATGCCGAGGGGGTTGTAGAAGAAACGGACCTCGTCGATCTGGCCGATGAGGGAGTCGTCGGCGCCGCCTTCGGCAGCCGGCGCGTCACCAATGTAGAGGGCCATGCCGCGGGGGGTCGAGTAGTCGCCGGATTCGGCGAACTGCTCGCGGTACTCGACGCCGTTGACGTAGGTATAGAGGTCCGCGTACTCGGCGCCCACGATTTTGGCATAGACGTGGGCCCAGCCGTCGGCGTTGGTGATCGGACCGGTGGCCATGGTCCAAGACTTGGTGATCCCCGTGGTGCGGGTCTTGTACTCGAAGTGGAGGTAGCCATTGACCAAGCTGACGAGGATGACGGTGGAGTTGTCGGCGGGATCGACCGCACGCAGGATGACGCCATTGACTGGGTCGGTCCCCGTGTTGGGGTTGATCCAGGCGCCGATGATGCCCTGTCCCGCGCTGAAGGCGAGGCCGCTGAAGGCGGCGCGGGCGTAGTCGGTTCCGGCGGTCAGTTCGAGGGCGCGGTTGACCAGCGGGTCGAGGCTGTCGACCGGGTCGGTCGGCGTTTGGTGGTTCATGCCGGCGACTTCGTCACCATCCGGCACGCCGTCGTCATCGGTATCGGTATCGCGCGGGTGGGAGGCAAACTGCTGTTCCTGGAGGTTGGTGAGGCCGTCGGAGTCGGCGTCGGTGTTGAGGTCATCGACGCTGGCAACGGTCGGGTTGGTGCCGACGAGGAATTCGTAGAGGTCATTGAGGCCGTCCTGATCTGTGTCGGTGTAGCCATCGACGGTACCGGGTCCGGCGGTGGTCAGATTGCCCCAGTACTGGTACTCCCAGAAGTCCGCGATGCCGTCGTTATCGGAGTCGGAGGTAAGGTCGCTCACCGGGCTGGTCTGGGCGGTGAGGTCGACGAAGGCGGCATTGCCGACCAGGGTGCCGGCGTGGAGCCAGCCGGTCAGCCAGTCGTTGGGGAAGCTGTAGGTGGTGCTGTTGACAAAGTCCTGGACTTGACCGGTGGTGGCCGCGGCTGCCCTTCCGTCGTCGAAGCGGTAGTAGGCGACCAGGCCGCCCTGGTCGAGGCTGCGGGCGAGAGACTGCGGCATCCAGGTGCGGAGCAGGCTTTCGGAGCGGGCGACGTTCCAGATACGGACTTCATCGATCTCGCCTTTGAAGCCCTCGCCGATACGAGTGTAGACTGGGCCGATGCCGTTGGTAGCGGGAACCGCCACGGTGCTGCTTGAGGCAACTTGTGCCCCGTTCACGTACAGACGCAGGACGTGGTCGACGGCGCTGCGGGTGGCGACCAGGTGGGTCCAGGTAGCGCCGTCGGTCGGGATGGCGTTGGTGCCCGTGACGCTGACCGTGACGGGGGTCGGCGTGGTGGCGTCCTGGAACTCGATCACCGGCTTCTGGGTGGTGCTCAGGTACAGGCGGTAGTTGTAGCGGTTCGCCTGGACGGAGCGGGCGATGAGGTCGCCGCTGGCGCCGGTGGCCGGGCGAATCCAGGCTTCGAGAGTCCAGTTGTCCGTGAGCGCGAAGCGTGAATCGAGCGGCAGGGTCACATAGTCGCCGACGCCATCCAGGGTGAGGGCGCGGTACTGGAACGGGCTGAGGGAGCTGTTGGGCAAGGTATTGGCATTGGCTTCGGCGAGGTCGTTCTGGCCGTCGTCGTCGGTGTCTTTCAGGCGCGGGTCGGCGCCGAGGGTCTGCTCGCGCAGGTTGGTCAGACCATCCCCATCGAAGTCTTCGTTGGCATCGGAGGTGCCGTTGCGGTTGGTATCGACGACATTGGGGTTGGTGAGGCAGTAGAATTCGGTGAGGTTGAGGAGCCCGTCATTGTCATTGTCGCTGTTGGGAGTGGCCGACATGACGGTGGTCGAGCTGGCGTAGAGGTCTTCGTACCAGTCCGCCAGGCCGTCTACATCCTGATCGTCAATGCCGACGATGGGCTTGGCGTGGGCGGTCACGACCCAGTCCGCAGTGTTGCTGGTGATGGCCACGCCGGTCGGCGGGGCCAGGGCGTAGTCGGCGGCGTCGGTGGCGGGGTACGGGTGTACGAAGTCTTCGACCTTCCGGCCGCCATCATCGAAGCGGTAGTAGGCCAGCAGGCCACCGGTGGTAGAGACGGCGGCGACGGCGTCGATGTCGGCGCCGGTCAGCGGGCCGCCGGCGTCGTTGGGGTTGGGCCGGTCGGTGACGCGGACGAAGCGGAAGACTTCATCGGGGCTGGAGATGTAGGGGTCGATGTCGATGCCACTGGTGCCGCCAGCAACGACGTTGCCGGTGCGAATCCAGTTGACGCCGTCCTTACTGATCTCGACGATCATGCCTTCGGCGGCGCCGCCGGCCTCGAAGATCCAGAGGTCGATACCATCGCCATTGCCGACCCCGCCGGTGAGGAGGTTGTCGGTGAACTCGACCACGACCCAGCCGCCATTGCCGAGGGAGAGCGAGAGTCCGGCGGTGGCGCCGGTGCCGGTGCCGGAGGTCGCCGGGTCGTCGGGAGCGCCGATGACGGCGCGCGGGTCATCGTGGCCAGCGCTTGAGGGCGGGTTGCCATTGACGAAGGTGACCACGCGGTCGGCGAAGGAGATATCGCCGCCGGGTAGGGTGACGCCGCGGTAGACGCCCGCCGCGAGGTTGGTGCCGTCGAAGGCATCGCGGTTGGCGCGCACCAGCGCCAGGGGCCGGGCCAGGCCGGAGATCTTGACTTCGTCGATGAGGCCATTGGCGAGGGTGGTAGCTGTGGTAGCGGTGCCGTCGCCCGCCATGTACATGATACCCGTGCCGCTGATGGGCGCTGCGGTGCAAGGTACGGAGAGGGTCAGGAGGCCGTCCATGTAGAGGTTGAGGGTGCCGAGGGTGCTGTCCCAGGCGCCAGCGACGTGATGCCATTCGTTGGGCGGGAAGGCGCCGGCGGCACCGGCACCGCCGGCTTTATAGACGGTGGCACCGGTAGCGGGCTGGAACTTGACGTAGGGGGCGCCGCTCTCGATACCGATTTCCATGGAGGTGCGGCCGCCGGTGCGGTAGCTCAGGATGGCGCCGGTGTCGTCTGTTCCCCGGCTTACCCAGGCTTCGAGGGTCCAGGAGCCGCCGCCCATGTTGAAGCGTTCGGGCTTGGGCAGTTGGACGCCGCTCCAGGTGGAGCCTATGGCCGTAGCGGCCTTATCGATGTCGAGGCTGCGGCTGGGCGTGAGCTTGGTGGTCAGCGGGTCGAGGCGCGCCATGGAGTAGCGGGGGCTGGTACCGGCCGCGAGTTCGTCCTTGTCGCTGACACCATCATCGTCGGTATCACCGAGCAGCGGATGGGTGCGGGCGGCCTGTTCCTGGACGTTGGTGAGGCCATCACCGGCGCCAGAGTCATCGATGTCTTCGTCGGCATCGCTGATGCCATCGCCGTCGGTGTCGACCGAGCGCGGGTCATTGTTGGTCAGGTACTCGTAGTAGTCATTGAGGCCATCGCCGTCGGTATCGTCGGTGCCGGTCTGGCTGAGGTTGCCGTAGTAACGCAGTTCCCACTGGTCGGGCAGACCGTCGTTGTCCGAGTCGACGGCAGCGCCGGTGACGGGGGCGTCGGTCGGAGCCGGAATCATGGTGGCGCCGACGCCGAGAGTGCCGGCGTTGGCCCAGCCGGTCAGCCAATCTTGGCGCTGGGTGAAGTCGGTGGCGCTGAGGCTGCCGTCGGCGAGGTCGCCGCCGTCATCGAAGCGCAGGTAACTGACCAGTCCAGCTTCGGTACCTGCCAGGAGTAGGGCGCGGCTGGCGGCGATGGTATCGACGCTGCGAGCCGTACTCCAGATGCGGACGTCGTCGAGCATGCCCTTGAAGCCTTCCCCGACCTGGAGAGCGACCGGGCCTTTGCCGGTGGTGGCGCAGCGCTTGACGGTGGAGAGGGTGGCCTGTTCGGCGCCGTTGACGATCAAATGCAGCGTATTAGTCGCCGTATCAAAGGTGCCGGCGAGGTGCGTCCAGACATTGAGCGCGATGGCATCGACGGCGTTGGCCTTAAGCTCGACTGCGGTGGTGCCGTCGCTGGGGCTGAAGCGGATATAAGGACGGCGGTCGACATCGAGGCCGAGGGCATAGTTTTCGGCGCCGACGTTACGGCTGATGATGGTGCTGTTGGCAGCCGTGGTGGGGTAGACCCAGGCTTCAACGGTCCAGGTGCTGAGAGCGAAGCGGCTGGAGAGGGGAAGCGTGACATAGGCGGTGGCTGAGCCGTCGAGGCTGAGGACCCGGTCGACCAGCGGGCTGAGTTCGTCGGTGGGGCTGGTGCCAGCGAGGGCTTCGGCAGCATCGAGTTTGCCGTCGTCGTCGGTATCCTTGAGGGTCGGGTCCGAGCCCGCGAGTTGTTCCTGTGCATTGGTCAGGCTGTCGCCGTCGAAATCTTCGGCGCCATCGGGGATGCTGTTGTTATTGGTATCGGGGTCTTCGGGGTTGGTGCGGCAGAGGAATTCGCTGAGGGTATTGAGACCGTCGTTGTCGTTGTCATGGACGGTGAGGGCCGTGGGGCTGCCGGCGCTGAAAGTAGCCTCATACCAGTCGGGCAAGCCGTCGCCATCCACGTCGTCGAAGTCGAGGGTGGGGCCGAGCATGGGGAAGGTGCTGGGGATGGCCCAGGCAGTGGTGCCGTCGGTGAGGATGTCCGGCAAGATGTCGGCGCCGTAGTTGTAGGCGGTGTTGGCAGGGCTGCTGGCCTCGATCCAGAGGAGATCGGTAGAGACGTCGAAGGCGCCTGTGGCAGCGCTGTTGTAGTAGGAGAACGTGGTGTTCCAGGCGGAAGCGGCGCTAGCGGGAGTCAACGCCGTGCCCAGGGTTGGAGCGGCGCCAAAGAGGAGGATGTCCTCGAGGTCGTACGCGCCTAGGGTGGTGCCCATGTCGAGGACGACGGCATCGACGGCCGGGTCCCAGTCGTCAGCGGCGGTGGCATCGCGGACGGTGACTGAGGTCCAGGCCGCGGGAGCGAGACCGGCGTCGGTGCGGACACGGAGGTTGTCGGCGGGGCGGCCCTTGAGCACCGCATAGTCTTCGGGCTCGATGTCGTACTGGCTGGCGTCAATGACCGGGAACGGATGGGCGAAGTCCTCGATGGTGCGACCGCCGTCATCGAAGCGGTAGTAGGCCAGGAGTCCGGCGGTGCCGGTGGGGACGAGGCGGTCGCGGAATTGCTCGATCTGGTCCGGGGTGCGTGCAAGGCTCCAGACGCGGACTTCGTCAAGGGCGCCGGCGTCGAGGTTGTTGGTGGAGCCGGAGGCGCCGTTACCACCGATGTACATCTCGCCGGTGCCGGAGATGGGCTGTGCGAGGACGACTTGGGAGAAGGCGAGGATGCCATCGACGTAGAGGGTGAGGGCGTGGTCGGCGGGGTCCCAGACGGCGGCCAGGTGGTGCTGAGAGCCGTTGGCGAAGGGGGTGACGGTGCTGCCGCCGGCGGTGTAGGTGGCGCCGTTGACGGTCTGGAAACGGGCGTAGGGGCGCTGGCTGGAGTCAAGTCCGAGGCCGATGGCGATCTTGCCGCTGACGCGGTAGGTAAGAATGGGGCCGCCGTCGCTGTCGGTGGTGCTGTCGACCTTGACCCAGGCTTCAGTGGTCCAGGCCGCGCCTTGGCGGTCGAAGCGGGTGCCGACGGGGAGACGGATGCCGGTGGGAGTGACGCCGGCAGCGAGGTTGAGCATACGCTGGGGGCCGAAGGAGTAGACGCCGGCCTTGGCGATGGGGTCGTAGTGGCCCATGGAGTAAAGCGGGCTACTGAGATAGTCGCCCTGGGTGGAGACGCCGTCGGCAAGATTGGGGTCACCGAGGAGTTCAGCGCCGTCGTTGGTGCCATCGTCATCGGTATCGGCCTGGCCGGGGTTGGTCTGGTACTGGTCCTGCTCCTCACCGTTGGTCAGGCCGTCGTGATCGCTGTCCTCTTCAAAGTCCGACGTACCATTGTTGTTGGAGTCGACTTCCAGGGGATTGGTGCCGGCGAGGTATTCGTAGAGGTCTCTGAGGCCGTCTCTATCGGCGTCACCGAGGCCATCCTGCGCCAGGCTACCGAAGTAGGTCAGTTCCCACCAATCGGCCATCCCATCGCCATCGGAATCGGTATCGCTGCCGATGGGGCTGTTGGCACCGAGGGGGAGGAAGGCGGCCTTGCCGGCCAGGCTGGCGGCATTGACCCAGTCGGTGGTCCAGTCGGAGCCGGAGGAGCGCAGGCCGTCCTGAGCCTGTCCGACCTGGAGGCCGGTCTCGTGGGTGTCGTGCGTGTTCCAGATACCATCGTCGCCGGGGACGCCGCCGGTGCCGTCATCGAAGCGGTAGTAGGCCACGAGGCCGGTTTCGGTGCCGAGGAGGAGGCTGAGCATGCGGGACTGGATGTTGGCCGGGGTCTGGGCGGAGTTCCAGAAGCGCAGGTCGTCGATGACACCTTTGAAGCCCTCACCGGCGCGGGTATAGACGGGGCCAGTACCGGTGAGAACGGGGACCTTCGGTGCGCTGCGGAAGCCGGCGTTCTCGCCGTTGACGTAGAAGGTGAGGGTGCGGGACTGGATGTCATAGGTGGCGGCGAGGTGGGTCCAGGTCACATCATCGGCGGGGATGGGGCTGGTGGCGCGAATGCCGACGCGGCCAGTGTCAGTGCTGTCATAGGCGTCGTGGGCGCTGGCGTCGGTGAAGTAGACTTCGGGGTAGAAGCTGCTGCCGTCCTTGACGATGCGGATGCCGTAGTTGACCTGGTTGACCTTGGTGGCGTCGCTGAGGTTACGGCCGACGACGCGTTCGATGACGTTACCGCCGTTGAAGGCTGATGCATCGGTGGGGCGGACCCAGGCTTCGATGGTCCAGTTGGCCATGGAGAAGCGGCTCTGCTGGGGCAGTTCGATGTAGTCGCCGGCGTGGGCAAGGAGGACGCCGTTGATCTGATAGGGCGAGTTACCGTCGAGGGGGTTGCTGCCGGTGCTGATCTCGACGCCGTCGTCGATGCCATCGTCGTCGGTGTCTGGCCGGGTGGGATCGGTGCCGCGGAGTATTTCCTGGATATTGGTGATGCCATCCTCGTCGAAGTCTTCATCGCCATCGCGGATGCCGTTGTTGTCGGAATCGGGATCGCGGGGGTTAGTGCCGAGGAGGAACTCGTATTGGACTTCGATGCCGTCTTCGTCGACATCGAGGGGGATGCCGTAGCTAAGGTTATAAGGCGTGCGCCCGTCGTTATCGCTGGCCCCCTGTTCGGTGTTGGTCCAGCGCCACTCGGAGTTGGTCCAGCCATGCAGGACGGAGCGCGGGTCGAAGCGATACTGGTCACCGCGAACGATGAGGGCTTCGCCATCGGCGACTAGGTCGAGGTCGAATGAGCCTTGGAACAAGCGCTTGGTGTAGGTGACGGGCGCGGTTGCGGTGGCACTGGGAGCGGTGACGTACTGGGTGTAGGTGTACAGCGAGCTGATGCGGTCGATGGTGAAGAAGAGTTGATTGCGGCCGGTACGGAGGTAGGGGGCCACGTTGATGTTCCGGCTGGTGCCGATCGGCACGTTGGCGCCGTTGATACGCAGGTCGGTGATGGCCACGCCGAAGAGGTAGAAGTTGAGTACGGCAGTGGTCGGCACCTGCGGCAGGTATAAGTACTTGTGGAACTGCCCGTAGCGACCGTCGTCGGCCATGGAGTCGGAGTTGGTATAGACCGCCTGCTGGTTCTCCCAGTGACCGTAGCCGCCGCCCAGTGAGGTGTAGGAGGAGAAGCTGCGCGAGTAGTTGATGCCGAGGATGCCGGTGCCGGCGGTATCCCAGACGTAGAGTTGCCAGCCGGGCTGATTGCGGCCAGTCTGGGTATACTTGGCGTTGTTGGCGGGGACGCGGACGTAGGGGTAGCGGTCGAGGGCGTAGAGGCTGACCCACCAATCGGGGAGGCCGTCGCCGTCGGCGTCGTCGGTGCCCTTGATGGTGGCGGCCTGGGTCGTCGTGACCTCGGCGCCGGCGAGGCGGTAGTCGGTGTCATTGAGGTGGGCGAAGTCTTCGACGGTGAGGCCCCCATCGTCAAAGCGGTAGTAACAGCGCAGGGGCAGGGTGCCACGGGGGTAGGACTCACTGGCAGTGGCTGAGTAGAGATAGTCCTCGGTGGTGATCGTTTCGAGGGTGGGGAAGAGGCGGTTGTGCCAGTACTCGATCTCGTCGATGCGACGGGTGCCGTACCAGGCGCGGAACTCATCGAGGTAACCCGCGATGGCAGGGGTGACGGCATCGAAGCCAGAAGCCAGGACGGCGCGGCCGGTGGCGCCGACGTTGGGTTTGGCGAGGGTCTGATTGGCGATGCTGAGGAGGGTGCCGTCGACGTAGAGGCGGAAGGTATTCTCATTGGGGGACCACTCGACGGCGAGGTGTGACCACTGGTTGACCGGGAGAGCGGAGATCTTACCCGCGCCACCGACGCTGACAATCGACGTGCCTTCGACACCGGCGGTGTGGTTGAAGATGACGGCTTTGGGGGTGCCGTCTTCGAGGGAGATACGGTAGCCGACGCCGTCGTCACCGTAGAAGGCGAAGTAGTTGCCGTTGGGGACGTCGGCGATGCCGTTTCCGGGCGTGGCAGGCAGGGTGGCGGCAGGTAGGACGTCCGTGGGGTAGACCCACATTTCGAGGTTCCACGGTTGAGCGTTGAAAGCAAAGCGCTGGGGAAGCGGCAACTCGATACCCGCCAAGGCGTTGTAGTTCTTGAGGACGAGGCTTCTGGGGGAAGCTATGTTCAGGTTGTCGGAATTGGGCACACTCATGGGGTGAGTGGGGCTGGTGGGGGTATCGATTTCGGCCTTGTCGGTGGCGCCGTCGTCATCGCTGTCTTTGCGCAGCGGGTGAGTGCCGTAGTCCTGTTCCTGAGCGTTGGTGAGGCCGTCGCCGATGAGACTCTTGATGATGGCGTCGCGGGCGGGATCGAAAACACCGCCGGGGGTTCGGTCGTAGATCCAGACGTTGGTCCAGGCGGGGGCCTTAGCGCCGAGTACGGGGGTGCCGACGGCCGACGCGACGCCTGCGATCAAAGTGTCACCGCTGTTGTAGGTCGCTGAGCCGTTCACGTCTTGGAAGATGGAGTCTGCCAGCGGGTCGAAGAGGTCGCCGGGGGCGGCGTCGACGTAGTAGAGAGCGTTGGCTCCGGCGACGCCCCAGGCGGCGGGTGAGGTGGCGATCAGCGTCTGGCCGGCGTTGGCGGGGTAGGCCAGAGCGGTGCTGGTGGTGGGATAGATGACGTCGTCGCTGGTCAGGATGCTGTCGAAGTCCATATCTTCGAGGCCGTCGAGGATGCCATCGCCATCGGTGTCTTCAACGGTGGGGTCGGTACCGGCGAGGAATTCGTAGTAGGCCCGGAGGCCGTCGAGATCGGGGTCATAGGCGCCGTTGAAGGCGGTGGTGTTGAAGTAGAGAGTCTCCCACCAGTCGGGGAGGCTATCGGCGTCGGCGTCGATGGCCTGGGCGGTGAGCAGGTCGACTTCGAAGGGCACGGTATTGCCGACGGACATGCCGGCGTAGTCGTGGACGGGAGCACTGACCAGGACGGTGGCGGCCTGGGTCAAGGTGCCGGTCTCACCCATGACGATGAGGAGGGTCGTGCCACCGCTGGTCCAGACGAGTTGGCTGGGGCTGACGACACCGAAGCTTAGGGTCCCCGGGGCGAGTCCCATGAGGGCATTGAAGTCGTCCTCGGTGGTCACGGGGACGGTGGCGGGGTCCATGGCCTTGCTGAAGACGAGGGCGATGACATCGCCGGAAGCAGCATAGCCGGTGTCGTGGTCGGTGTAGAAGACCGTATCGACAAGGTAGGGGGTGGTGCTGTCGACGGTTATGGCGGTGCCGGTGATGGCGTTGCCGGTGCCGCCGACAACGGTGGTGCTGCCATTGGTGTAGTCGGTGTAGGTGATGCCGCCGGCGGGCAGGTCAACGCGGAAGCTTTCGTTGTTCTCGGCGTTGGGGCTGGTGCGAATGACCACGAAGAAGCGTGCGTCGGCGCCGCCGATAATCTCTTCGGCATTGGTGGCGGTGTTGTTGATGACCAAGAGGACGCTGTAGGGGCCGAGTCCGCTCCAGGTGGGAACGAGGGTGTAGCGCAAGCGGTGGTCCTTGGTCGGATCGAAGACGCCATCGGCGACGAAGGCAGTGGTGCTGCCGTCGTTGTCGTCGCGCCAGACTTCGACGCCGCCGGCGGTCGCGCCATCGGTGAGGTTGAGGAGGTCCTCGGTGGTGAAATTGGCGGTAACCGGAACGAGGTCAAGGCTGATGGTATTGAGGCGGGCTTGGCGAGTTCCGCCGCTGACATCGGCGAGGAAGCTCAGGACGGGCTGGGCGATGGACGTAGCGCCGATGGTGGCCGGGGTGGTAGTGAGGTTAATGGTATCGAGCGCCAGGACGGTAGCCTGGGGGACGCTGAGCAGGAGGGTGTGGGTCGTGGCGGTGGTATCGCCGCTGACGAGGAGGGTACGCTGCTGGACGAAGGTGCCGCCGAAGTTGTACTCACCCTGGGGCACACCGTCGAGGGTGATGGTAACGAGACCGGCGGCGCCATCGGTGGCGGCCTTGGTGCGGACGGCGAGAGTGCTGGTGGCAGTCAGGCGGCCGGCGAAGGTGATCTTGATCTCCTGCATGTTGCCGGCGCGGGTACCAAGGTAGGCGGGGAAGCTGGTGACCGGGTCGGTGTCGACATTGTAGGCGAAGGGCGCACCGGTGGCGGTGAGACTGTAGACTGCGGTGGTGGTCTCGTCGATGCTGAAGTTGGCATAGGTGCGGGCCACTTCGTCACGGGCGAGGGTGCGGACGTGCAGGTCGAGGAGGCCGGTGGTGGCGCTGGCCGGGACGGGGCCGTTGGAGAGGGCGACACCGTTGCGGGGGACGGTGAAGCCGATGGTGTTGTCCCAGCCACGGTTGTCGGCGTCGAGGACCTCGAGGGCGACGAAGTAGTCGATGACGCCGCCGACGGCGCCGGGGAGGGTGATGGCGTTATCGGGTTCGATGGTGATGCGGTTGCCGGAGAGGGTGGTCTTGGAGGGCACGAAGGTATCAGCGGCATCGAGGGTGCCGTTGCCGTTCCAGTCATCCCAGAGGGAGAGGCGGACCTGGCTGACGAGGTCGACCCCGCCGCTGAGGTTAGTGGCCGTCACGGCCACCACTGCGATGGCGCCGCCGGTGGCACGCACGAGGGCGCTGGCGGCGGCATCGGCGTTGAGGGCGGCGGCCACGTCGCTGTTCTTATGGGTCGCTGAATCCGCGGTGACCGTGATGGCCGTACCGGTGACGCTGACCGCGGGCGACGTGGCGGTGCCAGTGAGGAGTCGGATGCTGATGGCATTGCCAGCGGTGCCGGGTTCGACCGCGGTGACGACCAGGTTGGTGTTGACCGTAGCAGTGGCGAAGTGGCCGACGCTGACGGTGACGCTCTCGAGGCGTTCGGTGGTGCTACCGGTGGGCTGCCAGAGGTTGAGTCCGAAGATGGGGACGGCCTCGGCGACGATGGTGGGGCTATCGAGGTCGTCACCCACGGCGGCGATAGCGGCGACGACGTATTCGGCACCGATACTGAGGGGCTGCGGGGCGCCGGAGCGGCTGCGGTTGCCGGCGGCATCGAGGACTTGGGTACGGTCGTCGGTGAGGATGCCGACGGTGCCATTGTTGTCGCTACGGGCGACATCGATGGAGGAGCGGTCGCCGAGGAGGAGGGTGCCGGCCAGGGTAATGGTGGCCTGGAGGCGGTCGGCGCTCCAGGCGAGGGTGCTGGTATCGAAGGGGTTGGTCTGGGCGGCGCCGAGGGCGTTCTTGACCAGGAGGCGGGTGTTGAGGGTGGCCGTGGTCAGGGAGGCCGTATCCATGGGCTCGGAGAAGGTGAGGAGGAGCTGATCGCCGGCATCGACGCCGGGGCCGCCGGTGCGGTTAACGAAGGCCGCGGAGACGAGGTTGGGCGCGCCGTCGTCGTAGAGGTTGACGGGGTTGTGGGTGCCGATGGCCAGGTAGCTGCCGGCGCTATCGCGCAGGGCTTGGATGACGGTGATCGTATCGGTGTAGAGCAAGGTGGGGTTCGCGCCGAGGGTGATGCGGACGGCCCTAGCGCCGTCGGGATTGGGAAGGACGGCGGGGGTGGTACCAAAGCTATGGCCGTTGCTGAGTTGGAAGACGCCGATGGCGGCGGAGGCGGCGTTGACCGACTCGCTGAAGTAGACGGTGATCTGATCGCCCTGGTCGAGGGTGCCGTTGAGATTGACGACGGTGACGGACTCCGACTCGGTCCAGCGCACGTCGCGCGGGACGTCATTGGCATCGCGGAAGTTGGCAGCGCGCGGGTCGCTAGCGAGGAGGATCTGGAAGGCCAGGCCGGGGTTGGTGCCAGCGGTGACTTCAGCGAGGTTGGTGCTGCCGTCGTTGTCGCTGTCTTCGGCACTGTCGAAGGTGCCGTTGAGGTTGGAGTCAGCCACTAGCGGGTTGGTGCCGGCGCGGAATTCCTGGAGGTTGGTGAGTCCGTCGTTATCGGGGTTGAGGGCAGCGTCGGCGTTGCTGGTGGGATTGAGGCCGTAGAGGATCTCCCAGGTATCAGGCATGCCATCGCCATCGCTGTCGATGAGGGTGTCGGTGACCGGTGAGGTGAGCGGGGTGAGCGGGGCGAGGGTGGCGGTGCCGACGATGGTGGCGGCATTGGTCCAGCCGGTGAGCCAATCGCGGGAGTGGGCGAAGTCTTCGAGGCGCAGCGGTCCGGCGGTGGTGACGCCATCGTCGAAGCGGATGTAGCTGACCAGGCCGCCCTCGTTGCCGACGCGGGTACCGAAGCGGTCGGTGGCGATCTGGGCGGGGGTGCGGGCGGTGTTCCAGATGCGGGCCTCGGCGATGAGGCCGGCGAAGCCGTCACCCAGGGCCGTGACGACGGGGCCGGCGATGGCGGCGGTGCCCTGGTAGCGATTGGGGGTGGCCTGAATATCGACGTCGGAGGCTGGGGGCGGGGCGGTGCGGTCAACGCCATTGATGTAGACGCGCAGGGAGCCGGTGGCGGCGGCATAGGTAGCCGCGACGTGGGTCCAGGTGGTACCCGTGGCGGCTACCACATCGAGGGATACGGCCTCGTAGTCGGTGGTGAGTGTGGCGCTGTCGGTGCGGAAGATGACATGGAGTTTGCCGGCGGCGTCGAGGTACAGGCGGTAGTTGTAGATGCCGGTGGCAAGCTGGCGCGAGATGATGGAGGCAGGCAAGGTCAGCCCCGTCGCGGGCGGCTGGATCCAGGCTTCGAGGGTGAAGTCGGAGAGGGCCAGGTTGAGGTTCGGGGGGAGTTCGACGCGGGTGATGTTGCCGGTACCGAAACGGCCAGCGCGGTAGGTCAGCGGGCTGAGGCTGCTGATCGGCAGGGAGCCATTCTGCACCTCGCTAAGGTCGTCGGTGGCGGCGGCGACGGCTTGGTCATCGTCGGTATCGGTCAGGCGCGGGTCGGTTCTGAAGAGTTGTTCGCGGCCGTTGGTCAAGCCATCGTTGTCGAAGTCTTCGCCGGCGTCGTTGATACCGTCGCCATTGGTGTCGGTCTGGAGGGGATTGGTGCGGCAGAGGAACTCATAGAGGTTGTTGAGGCCGTCGTTGTCATCATCGGCGGTGAGACGGATGCCGGACATGAAGGAGTCGAACTCAATGACGTAGCCGTCCTGGTCGTTGGTGGTATCGGTGTTGCCGAGGTCGTTCCAGAAGCCGGGGACGAGGGTGAGGGGATTGTTGTTGGTGTGGCCGACCATCTGCACGTAGTCTTCGACCGCGTGCTGCGTGGGCGGCAGGCCGACGCCATTCGGATAGAAACCATTGTTGGGTTCGGCACCGACGATGGTGCTGGACCAATTGGTGAAGCCGGCGGACAAGGGCATTCCGTCGACCCAGACGAAGGTCCCCTCGGCGGTACCGAGGATGGCATCGGAAGCGCCGATCCAAGCACCCTCGTTGGTGGCCAGGAGGTTGTTGGTAACGTAGTCATTCTCTTCCTGGCTGTTGATGATGGCCAGATAGCCACCGGCGGCTTGGGCGGCGGCATTGGCGGCGGTCCAGGTGATGCCCGGATTGTTGACGTAGCGGTAGTAGTGGCCGCTGAAGGAGCCGTCGAACTGGGTAGCATCGGGGGTGAAGTAGAGTTCGGCCCACCAGGTGGGCACGGTATCGGGGGTTTCGGTGCGCAGGGGAGCGCCGGGGGCGGCGACGGCGCCAGCGGCGATCCCGCTGATGGCATAGTCGGGGGCTTCGGTACGCGGGTACGGGTGGCTGAAGTCTTCGACGGTGGCGCCGGCGTCATCGAAGCGGTAGCAGGCGAGGAGGCCGGTGGCCTGGGAGTCGACGATGGTATCGCGTTGGACGTAGGTCTGGGCCAGGGTGCGGGCATAGCCCCAGACGCGCACTTCATCGATGCGGGCGTTGGCAAAGTCATCGCCGCTATCATCGCCATCGATGTAGAGAGTACCGACCCCACTGAGTGCGGTCTCGGTCGCGGCAACGTCGAAGGTGAACTGCAACAGGGCGTTGGTGTAGACGCGCAACTGGTGGGTGTCGGCATCCCAGACGGCAGCGAGGTGGGTCCAGACGCCGGTAGCCAGGGCGGCGGCGGTGCCAGCGGTGGTGGTACGGACGCCGGCGTTGGTGCGCAGAATGGCATAGGGAACACCGGCGGCGGCGCCGGGCGAGCCCACGCCGAGTTCGAAGACGGTCTGGGCCGGCGAGCCGACGCGGTAGGTGAGCAGTGAACCGTCGCGGTCGGCGCCGGGCTGGAACCACGCTTCGTAGGTGACTGAGCCACCCTCGCGGTTGAAGCGACGGCTGCGCGGCACCTGGACCTGACCTGAGGTCCCCAGGTTCAGGCTGAGGGCGGGGGTGAAGGTCGGCGTGCTGGTGAAATGGGCCATGCTGTAGCGCGGGTTGGTGATGTACTGCGGGTTGTCTTGGGTGCCAGGCGTACCGGCGAGCTCGTGGTCATCCTCGACGCCGTCGTCGTCGGTATCGGCGTTCTTGGGGTTGGTGCTGGCGTGCTGTTCCTGGGCGTTGGTGAGGGTGTCGGCATCGAGGGTGTTCTCGTCGGCGTCGCTGACGGTGTCGTTGTCGGTGTCAGCGCGGTCGGGATCGGTACCGGCGCGGTATTCGTAGTAGTCGTTAAGGCCGTCACTGTCGGCGTCGGAGTAGCCGTCGACCACGATCTGAGCAGCCGCGTTGCTGGCGGTGGTCAGGTTGCCAAACCACTTCAGTTCCCAGAAGTCGGGGATGCTATCGGCATCGGTATCCTGAGAGAGATAGGTGTAGGTCTCAGAACCTTCGCCGGCGGAGTCGATGATCCGGAAGGCGGCGTTGCCCTCGAGGGTCGCGGCAAACCTGGCATTGATCGTATTGTTGGTCAAGTTGAAGCGGTGCAGGAAGTCTTCGGCGGTAGTGCCGGTGTCGTCAAAGCGGTAGTAGGCCGCGAGGTTGGTGAGGGTGGTCTGCGGCAGGTGGCGGTTGCCGACGATTTCCGGACCGGTACGGGTAACGTTCCAGAGGCGGACCTCATCGGCGTACATCTGCAGCCAGTCGGCGGGGGTGGCGGCGCCGATATGGAGAGCGCCGGTGGTGGCCGTAACGGGGACCCCGACAAGGCGAACGGTCTGGCTGTAGTTGATCCCCTCGATGAAGGCGTAGAGGGTCGCGTCGGTGTTGTTGGTGCCAACCGGGACCGCGACGGTGAAGGCGACATGGACCCACTGGCCGCTCGGGATGGCGACGCTGGCGAGCTGGGCGGTGCGGGTCAGAGTCGTGCCACCGATGGGGTCACGCAGGCGCAGGTCGACGGTGAGGATGCCGGCGGCAAGGCGGAGGACGTACTCGGCGGAAGCGAGGGCCGGGTCTTGCAGGTCGAGTTTCTCGAGGATAGTGCCGGTCTGATCGCTGTTGCGGAGGTTGATCCAGGCCTCGGCGCTGAAGGCGGCGCCGGTGGCCGGTCCGGGCTGCACGAGGAAGTAGGGTTGGCCGCTGGTGTTGGTGGAGAGGTCGGCGACCGCATTCTTGAGCGGGTCGAGACTGTCGCGGGGGTCGCTGACGCGGCCGTTGGGGTCGAGAGTCGTGGTGGCGGTGCCGACGTTGTTGATGCCAAGGACCTCTTCGCCGTCGGAGAGGCCGTCGTCGTCGGTATCGGCGAGACCCGGGTGGGTGCCGGCGGTCTGCTCTTCGAGGTTGGTGAGGCCGTCGGCATCGGTGTCGTCCGTGAGGTCGGTAAGCGAGGCGATGAGTGGGTTGGTACCAGCGTAGTATTCGTAGAGGTCACGGAGGCCGTCGCCGTCGGTGTCCAGAGTCGCAACGTTGGCGGCGGTAAGCGTGGTCAGGTTACCGTAATTCCTGTACTCCCAGGAGTCGGCGACGCCGTCGTTGTCGCTGTCGCCACCCGTGACCCCGGCCATGCCCGACGTGAACGTTGCACCGGCCGAGCGCACGCCGACGACGTCCCAGTCGTTGCGCGCGGTGAAGTCCTCGACGGTGGTGCCGCCGTCATCAAACGGATAGTACGCTGCCAGTCCCGCCTCGTTGCCCACCAGCGTCACCGGACGATTCGCCGCCACCTGCGCGGCCGTGCGCGCGGTGTTCCACACCCGCAGTTCGTCGATGGCGCCCACCAGACCACCGGCCGCTGCACCGGCCACCAGCGTGCCACGGCCTGTGGCCGGAATCAGCGTATAGGGTGCGCCGAAGGCCACCTGCATATAGTTTCCGCCAGCCGCGTCCGGATAGTAGATATACAGCGTGATCGCGTCGGTGGCGGCATTGACCACGGCCGCCACGTGGCTCCATTGCCCGGCCGGCAGCGTGGCGGTGGTTACCAACGCGGTCTGCTGCGTGCCAGCATCCACCCCCTGCAGTATCAGCCGCACCTGACCGCCCACCAGCGCAAGCTGGTAGTTCATGCGCGCGTCCGCGTTCTTGGTCAGCAGCACCTGTGTTCCGGCAACCCCGGTCGGCCTTACCCACGCCTCAACCGTAAAGGTGGTCAGTCCCAGCTTGGCCTGAGTCGGGAACGTCACTGTGTCGGTGCCCGCTGCCAAAGCCAGGTAGCGCGGCGTGAATGGGCTGCGTGAATTCAGCGGATCAGTGCCCGCCGCTACCTCGGGACCATCGTTGTTTCCGTCATCGTCGCTGTCGGGGCGCGCTGGGTCGGTGCCGTAAAGCTGCTCCTCCAGATTGGTCAGCCCGTCGGTGTCGGGGTTCTCATCGGGGTCCAAGACGCCGGCAGTACCGCCGTACACCGCCACGGCCGAATCGGTTGCGCGCGGATCGGTGCCCGAGAGATACTCGTAGTAGTCGTTCAGGCGGTCACCGTCGGTGTCGGTGTACCCCGACACCGTCCCGGCGTCGTTCGCCGTGCCGATCCCGCCGAAGTGCTTGGTCTCCCACAGATCCGGCATCTGGTCGGTGTCGGTGTCCGCACTCAGGTAGCGGTACACGCCCACCGCCGTGGCGTCCTCGGCCAGAGCCTGGAAGGTTGCACCGGCAGCACTGAGCACTGCCACGTAGCTCTCGCGGTCGGCGATCCGCGCCGTGCTCGCCGTGTTCAGCCGGTGAGCCGTCACGAAGTCCTCCGCGCCGGGGCGCGCAATGACGTTCTTCGTCGCCGCGCTGCGACCACCTGTCCCCGCCATCGCGGTCTGCCCGTCGTCGAAGCGGTAGTAGGCCGCCAGGCCCGCCTCGGCCCCCGTCAACGGAGCCGTCCGGCTGGCGCGAACCTGCGCCACCGTACGAACTGCGCTCCACACCCGCACCTCGTCAACCCAACTCGGTAGGCTGGTGGTCGCGCTCGAACTACCGATGTGCAATTCTCCCCTGTACCCTGAAACGCCGCCTTTGAAGTTGAACGGTTCGACATACTCATGGGTATCGGCGGCGGCCTGGTCGGCAAAGCGCACCACCAAGGTGACCCCGCCGTCCACCGCGTCGTTGTCCAGGATCGCGGCCACGTGCACCCAGCCATCGGCATTGGTAATGGTCGGCCGGACCATGGTCGCGATGTTCACCACGTTGGTGGCGGTGCGGTAGGCGAACTTGAGTTTGCCCGCATCCAAACTCAGAACAAAGTCCGGATTCTGGCCGTCGGCGCGCACCTTCTCGACAATCACGCCGGTGTTCGTGGCACCGGTGAGTTTGACCCATGCCTCAATGGCCATATCCCCGCCCGTCGTGGTCTCACCGCCGGTGATCACCGGGCCCAACTCCACCACCGCGGAACCGGCGGCAGTCAGGTTCAGCGCCCGGTTGATCAGCGGGCTCAGACTGTCGAGGGGGTTCGTGCCCTGCGCCACCTCGGCGCCGTCGGTGAGGCCGTCATCGTCCGTATCGATGTCTGCCGGGTTGGTGCCCGCGGTCTGCTCGGCCAGATCCAGCAGACCATCGCCGTCGGTGTCCGCAGTGCTGTGGTCCGTGGCGACTCGCGGATCTGTACCCGCGAGGAACTCATAGAGGTCGTTCAACCCATCGAGGTCGAAGTCGGTGTTCGTACCCCCGGCGCGGAGGGTGCTGTCGGCGGTGGCGAGGTTACTGAAGTACTGATTCTCCCAGAAGTCGGCGATGCCGTCGAGATCAGTGTCGGAGAAGGTGTCCGTGACCTGGCTTTGAGCCGGAGTCAGGTTCTGGAAGGTTGCGTCGCCCATGAGACGGCCCGCGTGCAGCCAACTCGTGGTCCAGTCTGTAGCGTAGACGTAGGGCGCGTTGTTGACGAAGTCCTCGACGGAGGTCCCGCCGTCGTCAAAGCGCAGGTACGAACGCAAGCCCACCTCGTCTTGGGACTGCACCAGCGTGGCGTTCTTCCACTGCTGGATTTCGGCGGCGGTACGGCGTACGGCCCAGATGCGCAGGTCATCGATAAGACCGTTGAACTCATTCTGTATGATGGTGCCGTTGAAACCGGCTCCGACCAGGGTTTTGACCGGCCCTTTGGCGCTCCAGGCTGGCGCCACAGTGCCCACGGTCTGGGTGGTTACCTCAACGCCGTTGACGTAGAGCCGGAGGGTGCGGTCAGCGGTGCCGTAAGATGCGGCCACGTGCGTCCAGGTAATACCGTCATTGATCACGTAGGTCGTGCCCGAATCGGCGCGGGCAACGGTCGCACTGGTATTGGTGAATGAGACCGCGAGCTTGTACTTCTCGTCGGTATCGTCGGTATCGTCGAGGTACAGGCGGTAGTTGTATATGTTGGGTGCGGTTGTGCGGACGAGAATCTCCTCGATGGTACTGCCAATCAGGGTGGTGGGCTGAACCCAAGCTTCGAGCGTCCAACTCGTGTCCAGAGCGAAGCGCGTTTCCTTCGGCATCTCCACATAGTCGCCGGTGCCGTCGAGTTTGAGGGCACGGTACTGGGGTGGGCTGAGCGAGCTAGTCGGACTACCGCTAACCGCCGCCTCCGGCCCGTCGTTGACGCCGTCGTCATCGGTATCTCTGAGGCGCGGGTCAGAGCCAGCGGTCTGCTCGGCAGCATTGGTCAAGCCATCGGGGGTGGTTTCGTAGTCTTCGGCGCCATCGAGGATGCCGTCGTCATCGCTGTCGGCGTCGAGCGGGTTGTTGCCGGTCCAGTACTCATAGAGGTAGTTCAGGCCGTCCATGTCGGGGTCCAAGGCCACATTCGTAGCCGTCGCGGGATCGAGTCCGAACATGGCCTCGAACCAGTCGCCAAGGCGGTCGCCGTCGGCATCGTCACTCTCTGTGCGGTTCACGCCGACCATGGCTACACAGTTGGCAGACGTGGTCCAGTTGGCATTGACCCCGTTCGGGGTGACAGTTAGTGGGATCGCGAAGTTGCTGCTGGCGATGTCATAGTAGGCGGCTACGTAGTTGGGGTCAGTTGGCGAAACAGGGTAAGCAAAGGCGAAGTCGTTGATGTTCTGGCCTTGTTCGTCGAAACGGTAGTAAGCAAGCAAGCCGTTGGCCGTGCCTGCTAAGATAGCTGTGCGTTGTGCGGCGGTGGGCGGCTGCACCAAGAGGTCGCGGTTGGTCTCGATTTCGGCGGCGGTGCGCGCGCCGCGCCAAACTCGCAATTCATCAATGTAGGCGTCGGTCAGTAGCTCAGCGGCCGTGCTCGCGCCGCCGCCGCCGATGTAGAAGGTGCCTTGGATGCCAGGGGGCTCGATCAGGGCGACCTGAGCGATCTCGTTCAGGCCGTCAATGTGAAGGCGCAGGGTGCGCGAGGTGCCGTCCCAAACGCCCGCGACATGATGCCACTCGCCGGTCGGGAAGGCGGGCGCTACGCCGCTGCCGCCCACTTTGAGTTGCTGTCCGCCCATGGTCTGGAAGCGCACGTACGGCGCGCCGCTCTCCACGCCAATTTCCATGCCGCTCACGCTACCGCCCGCCGGGCCGTTCGGGATGCGGTAAGCAGCAATAATACCGGTGTTATCGCCCGAAGGACGGAGTTTGACCCAGGCTTCAATGGTCCAGGCAACGTTGGCTACCGCGAAGCGCAACGAGTGCGGCACGTCAATACCAATATAGGTCTGGCTGACTGCAGTGAGTGCGTCGGTCACGACCTTCAGATCCAATGCAGCGCGCGCGGGGGCTGTACGGCTGGCGCGACTCATACCGTAGAGGGGGTGCGTTAGGTCAGTCAGCAGCTCAACCCCATCAAGGCGGCCATCGTCGTCAGTATCCGCCCAGGCCGGGTGCGTGCCGTACTGCTGTTCGTTCAAGTTCGAGAGGGTGTCGAGATCGGGGTCCTCGCCAGTGTCGTCCATGCCGTCGCCGTCGGTGTCGGCCACGAGGGGGTTGGTGCCGGCGAGGTACTCATAGAGATCATTGAGACCATCCCGGTCGTAATCGCTGAAACCGTCAACGTAACCTGGCCCAGTACCGGCGATGGGTCGGGCCGTGGTCAGGTTGCCAAACCACTGGAGTTCCCAGGCGTCTGCCACGCCGTCGGCCGTGGAATTGCCGGCACCGCTGTCGGAGGGGCCGCCGTCGGCTGGGCGCGGGTCTGCCTCGCCGGATACTGCGGGGTTCTCCACGTAGCCGGCACCAGTCTGCGGGTCTACGAGCACGTCGATGGCCGCAGTCATGGGCGTGGGCGGGATGGTCGATGTCACGATTGGTGTAAGACCGGTGGTCTTGAACACGAAGTAGTCACCCGACTGGGCCACGCCAACGGTCAATCGCACGGTGAAGTTACCGGTGTTGCCGACACCGGTGGAATAGCCGGCGGCAACGGTGAGTGTGCCCGTTGGGATGACCGAGGAGGATACCCCCGTGACCGAGCCGGTCAGGGTCCAGTCGGTGCCGTCATAGCTGAGAGTCCAGGTCTGGAGCGTGGAACTGTTCGGGATGTTGGCCGGATCGATGAGTGGCTGGCTGGTGATTTGGATCGTCGCGTTACCCGTATTGGAGGCCGCGGCGAGCGGTGTCGAGGCGCCCGACTCGTAGCGCGGTGTGAAAGTGATGGTGTCGCCAGTGGCCCAGGGCGTCGTCCCGGTGGTGACGCTGAAAGTGAAGGCCGTGTCTGTAGTTTGGAACGGGCCCGGCGGTGTAAAACTTCCCTGCGGCACCGCACCGGGATTGCTGATGATGTCGAATTTGCCAGTGCCGATATTGAAGGTAAGCACATACTGGGTCTTGCGTGATGCGTAGGGGAGGTAGTTCGTTCCCGTAATTGTCATGCGGCCCTTGTCCGCGGGCGAGCTGTAGACTATGCCGTCATCGTATTCCGGATCCGCCCATGGTTGGAGCAGGGCGAAGAAGCGGTAGCGGCCGGCAGCAAGGGCAGAAATGTTGTACGGATACAGGTCCCGCTGGTCGCCGGCAAGTTTGCTTATGTTCGCTTGCAGCAGTGTGCTGGGTGCATAGGTGGTACTGTTGACGTCTGTACGGTAGAGGTTGATGAGGGTGCCGCCGTAATTGTCCCAGGTGTCGTAGGTCACGGTGTAGAGACCGTTGGCCGAGAAGCCGCCGGGCGGATGGAAGAATGAGAGTTCCGGGACAGTGCGATCGCGGAGTAAGAACACAACCTGCAACGGTGAATAGCGGTCGCCGGTCGCGGGCGAGATGATGTTCAGGATCTCGATGCCAATGTCGGTGCCGTCCCACCAGACCGCAGCCGGGTGCGAGAAGCGGCTGAAGGTATGGTTATCGGTCGAACCTGGGAAGGGGTCCCCGCTATCCGGTGCGGCGCCGTCTTGGAGTTGGTTCAGACCGTCCGCCTGGACGATTTCGTAACTGTAGTGGTCCTGGCGCTGGACCTGGCGTGGCAAGGCCTCCGGATTCCCGGCGCCGTCCACATGTAGAACCCATAAGCCGGGCGCGTGGCCTTTGGGGAACTGGCCGGCACCAGACTCATACCAGAACCAGTAAGACTCACCATTGCCACGATTCATGACAAAGTACTGGTTGGGGTTGGTCTCGGCCGGGTACATGTTGATAGTGGTCGGAACGCCTGGGGTGAGGAGTGGTGCTGTTGGGCTATTCAGGACCTGGAAGCCGGACCACTGGAACGCAACCTTGTGCGGACCGATGAAATGTGTCAGGCCCCCGGCCGCCATGAGTTCGTTCCCGCCGGAGATCGGATTGTTGGTGATGATGCCGTTGAACTGGTCGTAGTCATACAGGTCCCAGGCGCCAAGCATCTGATGCGCAAACTCGTGCGCGACGGTGGACGCGCCGTAGTCCGCTTCGAAGTTTATCACCTGCCCCCCGTAGGATATCGGCGCGATCGAGTCGCGGGTCAGCACGGAGTTGCCCATCGGGGCCAGGCCCTGGAAGTCGCGGCCGGGGTAGCCTTCCGGGTAGATGCCGATGATGTAGTCGATGGTACCCGGAACATCGGAGAACGTCTGGAAGTCGACGCTGCTGTCGAGGATTTCAACCAAATCCTCCACCACACGGTCGCGGTTGTAGGGGTAGTTCGTCTGGCTGCCGTCATCAATAATGGTCAGACTGCTTGTATCCACGATGTAGGAGTGGAATCCGAGGTCGGGCGCTTCGCCCTGATCGACCATACCGTCAAGAGTATTGTCGCGGCAACGCCGGGAAGCCGAGTCAGCTCCGATCCAGCCGCCCTGTCTAGAAATATTGTTGGTCACCGTATCGGTGAGGCCTTTGTTGTCAATACGCCAGGTCAGCAACTCTATATTCAGCTGGTTACCGGCATCGAGGCCGAAGTCGCCGAAGATGTCGTAGGCCAGCGGACCGGAGGCAGTGATAGAGCCGTCCGGGAACGGCGTGCTGCCGGCGGAAGAACCGCGGTCAGTACCGGCCATGCCGCTGATGATGTTGTTCGCGCCGAGGGCGGCAGACACGCGCGGGTCGAGTTCTTCACCCAGTCGCCCGTCACCGGCGGTGTGGTAAATGGACGAGGGCATATCACGGAACTCGCGGCGACCATCAAAATACCGATGGTCCGTGTCGGGGTAGATGGAGCCCGCACCAAGAGTCGTAGCGGACGTGTCCGGGAACGGACGTTCGAGGGCACTTCCGCTGACAATGAAGTTGCTCTCGCCTGTACCTGGATTCGTGCGCACGGTGTTGGGATCGAACAGGTAGATGTTACGGATAGAGGACGACCAGGTGGGCGACGGAGATCCAAAGGTCCGGGTCCACCAGTCACCGAAGCCACTGTAGAAAGAGTGCCAGTCCCAGTTGTCCGTATTGCTTGAGACCGGGGTCCTGTCACCGGAGATCCTGATCTTGGTGTTCATCTGTTCGTTGTGGCCTTCCGGGCCGTCGTAGCGGCCGTTGCCGCCGAACACGGTGCCGGCGCCGCTGGGGCCGCCGGCACCGTCGCCGTCGGCGTCATAGGTGTAGGCGCCGCTGTCGCCGCTGCGGTAGATCAACTCTTCGATGTTGTCCGGAATACCGTTTGGGGGTGTTGCGGCGTGAGGGTAGGGGCTGTTGGCGAGGTTGGGGGGAGCCCATGCCGCATCGCCGATATTAAAAGGGTAGGGATGGGTGTAACGCGTTTCGAGCGCGGCGAGTATGGACGGATTACTGTTGATGCCGTCGACAATTCCGGTGAGGTCGGTGAGCGCGCCACCTGCGCTAAAGCGATCGTCCAAGATCTGCCACGTGACAGGCGGGTAGTTGTCGCTGATGTACTGATTGGTGACCCGCACATATGAGCCGTTGTTGCTGTTGGTCGTGCTGTCCCAGCGGATCAGGAAATCCTCAAATGGCTCGCGGTTGGTCCAGGTATTGTCCGGCAGTGAGGTACCTGCCTGGTTACGGGGTGACTCGTCGGTGTATTGCTCGTTGATGGCATAGACTTTGAACGTGCCGTTTGTGGTAGCAGTGTTCTGATACGTGACTGTACCGAGGAGGGTATAGGTGCGGGTCAAAACCGAGGTGATGACGTTAGTACGTCCCCCATGTACGGTGGCGTTCGTGTTGGGGATGGGCGCGCCGACGGCCTCGCCAAAGCGGTTCCGTTGCTGCTGTACTGCGTGGCCGTTGAAAGCGTTGAACTTGGAGTTATCAACTGCCGGGGTCGACCCCGAGCTCGTACCGAAACCGCTGAGGCGCATCTCATCTATATTGCTGTAGATCGTAGCAGCCCCGCCTGCGCCCGCACCCGACCACATTGTTAAAGTTGTAGCGGCAGCGTCGTACTGGTCGTTATTATTGAAGTCGATGAATACTTCACCGATTACATCGTAGCCTGGGGTAACTTTCAAGGTACTGCTTGTTGGGTTGCGGTCCGCATCCCAAGTTAAGCCAGTAATACCGATGTTGTTCCATGGAGCGCTGGCGTCGTACCATGGGTCGGCGTAGGTGTAGAGGCCGTCGCCGTTGGTATCGAGGAAGCGTTCGCCAGGGGTGTAGAAAGTATCGATGACCTGACCCTCCCAGCCGTGGTGCGGCCACACACTCGTGGTGCGCGTCCCGCCGCCCCAGCGACTTGGGGCCTCATACAAATCCTCTTGGCCGCCATCGATGTCGCTGGTATCGTCCGTCTCTACGCCGCGAGTGGCGCCAGTCGCAGGATTCTTGCGCCACGGCAGATTGCCGTAGCCGAAGGTTGTGGTCGGGGCCTCGAAGGTGCCGTAAGACGCTTCGCGCCAGAAGGCATCCCAGTTGACCCGGTAGTAGTCGCGAATAGTCTCGGGCGCGGCGCCAGCAACAGCGCCGGATTTGAGTAAATAGAAGGGCGCCACAATGACCTTCAGATCGCGCTGCGGGTCGTCGCCGCGGGAATCAAACGCGGGCAGCATGAGACCTACAGTTGCGACAGCGAGTAGGTAGGGCCGGGATGGCGTTCGCGCCGCGGCCGGCGCGGCAGCGCTGGCGCCGAACGCGCCGAGCCAGGAGGAAACGCCTCCGGCCCAGCGGAACCGACCGCCGTCTGGCGGTGGTCGGTCGACGGCGCGCCGCGGGCCGGTGAAGGCGCGGCTAAGGGCGATGACCGGGCTGAACAGCCAGGCGAAGGCAAGGCGGGACAGGATGAGTGTCGGGTGCATACGACGTCTCCTGGTTAGGGCGCGCTGAGTCTTGCGTATGTGAGTGGTGAGTAGATCGCCAGAGGGAAGGGAGGAGTGTTCAGTGTTCGGTGTTCGGTGTTCAGGTGAAAGCCGGGAACGCGCGGAGCGCGGGTGGGGAGGAACGGGGGAGGCGGAGGGAACGGACGAAACGGACGAAACCGACGGAACGGAGGGGGCGGGCGCAACGGACGCTGAGGGTATGTGGTCAGTCTGCATGGGGGCGTAGTCTTTCCAGGCAGGAGTCTGTAGGGGTTGTGCCGCATCGGCAAGTGCCTGCCGGGCGTTTTCCAGCCGCAGAGTGACGATTTCTTGGCGTTGTTCTTCGGAAGTGTTCACACCACAACGCCTTCGGTTTGGACACGTGAGATGAAAGGCGTGTACGCGATGGGCGCCGCTGCGATTTCGCTGGTGGAGTAGAAATGCAGATCGAAAACCACGCCCTTCTCGAGCTGAATGTCGAGGCTCCGGTCAATGAGCCGGTCTCTCTCGTCTCTGCCAAGTTCTCGTTTGCTGACGCAGAGCACGTCGTAGTCGGATTCCGGGTCCGCGCCGCCGGTCAACCGCGAACCGTAGTGGTACAGGCAGACGAAATCGGGTCCGAGGGCGGTGCGCAGCAGATCCCGCAAGGCGATCACGCAAGCGTCGATGTGATTGCGTACCTGTTTCAACACAGTCACCGTGATTGCCAGGTTAGGCGCGACGGGAACAACAAATCAACCTTGCGTGTACAGCACGCGGTGTGCCAATTCTTGGCCTTTGAAACAGCGCATTGGGCCGAAAACGGCAGGCAGATGGCGTGTTTTCTAAGAAGTGAGAAGGTTTTCGGGGTTTTTGAGGGCACCAAGGCACTCCGCTGAAGCACACGACAGGCATAGCCCGAAACCTCCCGGGGGTCCGCGCCAGGGGCGCGGATAGGTGACCGGGAGGCTCGGGTTCTGGTGGAGAGGGTATGGGTTGATTAGTGTGGGCTGGGTGTTTTCTCTTTTTGCTCTCGAGCTATGCACCACGGACGGACCCGCAGGGAGGACTCCATAGTTCGCCCCTACAGGGCTAAATCTCACGCTCGTCGCGTAACCCAGGGCGATGCCCTGGGCTGGTATGACATCGCGCCTTCAGCGCTCCAGACCCCTGCCCTATGACCTACCCAGGGCGATGCCCTGGGCTGGTATGACATCGCGCCTTCAGCGCTCCAGACCCCTGCCCTATGACCTACCCAGGGCGTTGCCCTGGGCTGGTATAGATCGCGCCTTCAGCGCTCTGAGTATGGCCTTGCCACCGTCGGAGCTTTTTATAGCCTGCTTTCGGTGATATGCA
>CAIZKT010000650.1:0-1734 GCA_903933565.1 uncultured Victivallales bacterium
CCACGTGGCGGGAGGCGAACTCGGCCGGCACGCTGTAGCGGTTGGTGTCCACGACGATGCGGAAGCGGCTGTCGGCCACGGCCTGCTTCTCGACGCAGCAGTCGTGCGGCACGGGCGGCAGGGACCGCAGGCGGGCCTTCTCTTCGGCCGCGAAGACATCGGCCGGGCGTTTCCCGGTGGCCCCGTGCAGGCGAACGTTGGCCTCGTTGACGAGCCAGTGACGCAGGGCCGCCTGCAACGCGGGCAGGGGTGCCGGTTCACGCCCGGCGAAGAACGCGGTGCGCAGGTAGCCGATCCCCGACTCGACACGTCCTTTCTCGTTGGGGCAGTATGCATTGCAGGGTTCCACCGCGAAGCCGTAGTGACGTGCGAAGGCCGCATAGTCCGGGGTGATCAGCGGCGACCCGTCGGGCCGCAGGCCGCAGACGGCCGTGCGGCAGCGGTCCACGCGCACCTTCTCGGGCACGCCGCCGAAGAACTCGAAGGCGCGGCGGTGGCACAGGAGCCAGTGCTCCATGGCTTCGGCCAGGCAGAGCTCCGCGTACAGCATGCGGCTGTGGCAGAGCACCATCGCGAAGAAGCTCACGCGCCGGGGCGTTCCGAGCACGTCGATGGACTGCCACATGCCCCAGTCGGCCTGGGCGCACTCGCCGGGCGCGAAGGCCAGGGTGAAGTACGCCCGTGGAGTACGCGGACGCAGGTCGGCCACGCACTGCTTGACGATGGTCGCGCCGCCCGTGAACCCCCGCTCACTCTTCAGCAGTCGCCAGATCTGGCCCGCGGGCAGATCCGGATGCCGTTCCAGCAGTGTCTGCACGTAGGTCCGGTGCGGGTCCAGCAGCGAGGGTCGCGGCCGGCCGCTGCCGCCCGGGCGCGGTGCCGCCCCATCCCCCGCCGGCCCGAGGGCGGCCCGCACCGTGCGACGGTGTACGCCCAGATAGCGCGCGACGGCCCGCTTCGACAGCCCCAGGCGGCGCAGTTCCCGCACCGCCGCTTCGTCCACGCGGTTCATGCGGCACCTCCCGGCAGTTCCAGTACCTGCCACAGAGGGGTCTCGTAGGCCACCAGGCCGGCGGCCTCCAGTTCGCTGCGCGCCGTGCGCAGTGCGGGCAGATCGACCCGCAGTCGCCGCGCCACCGCGTTCTCGCCCCAGTACGACAGGCCCTGCGAGTCGCCTACCGTCACCAGGAACAGGTACAGCGCCAGCGCCGCGTGACTCCTACCGTCGATGTGCCCGTCGCGCACCAGCCGGTGATCCACCCAGCTGAACGCCCCCGGCACCTTCCGCACCCGGGCCGGCACTACCGGCCGCTTCTCGATACTGACCATCGCGAGGTCCTCCGGCTTGCGGCTCCCGGCTCCATGCCAGGGCCGTCTACCGGTAACCATCGGAGGCGCTGCACGGTCATTCCATGAGTGTCGAGTAACCGGCTGACAGCAGTCTATAGCATATTAATCACGACTATCTTAAGACTCACGATGAGTGTCGAGTAACAGGCCTCCGGTGCGGCTTTCGAGTGTCGAGTAACACGGCACAGAAAAATGCTCACGGTCCGGAGGCGATGCCTGCGCCCCTGAGCCTGCCGGTGTCAGCCCAGGCCGAAACCAGCTCTCGCGCCGGCTGCGCAGCGGACTCTTCGCCCATCTGCATGGCCAGCCCCAGAAGGGCCTGTTCCAGATGCTGCAACAGGCCCTCCGTAGCGCTTGTCGACGACCCCGTCGCCTGGGCCGGGG
>CAIZKT010000651.1:0-1616 GCA_903933565.1 uncultured Victivallales bacterium
AGGCCGGGCCCGTCCGGCACCTCGACGTACCCGCCGCGGATGGCGAGCGGCTCAGCCAGCAGGTCGTCCGAGTAGTTATTCATGCAGGTAATCGCAGGCCAGCGGGCCAGAGGCAGAACGGCGCCCAGATGCGCCATCAGGGCGGTGGTCAGGCCGGTGCCAACCAACTGCAGCCAGAAGGGTTTGCCGAACTCGCCGGCCAGCAAACCCGCCCGCAAGACGCCGGAGACCCCGCTGCAGAGGACAAACCCGTCGCACATCTCCTGGCGCACTGCAGTTGGGAACGGCGGCGACCCGAAATGAATGGCCAACGGCCGATTCGTCTTGCGCCGCAATTGCTGGTAGCCCTCGATGTCGGTCTGCGGGATTGGGCCTTCGTAGATCGCCACGCGCTCGTACTTGTCCAACTCCTGCAGCACCGGCGCTGCATTGCCGGCGTCGAGCAGCATGCTGTTCCAGTCGACGTCCACCCGGTAGTGCGGCGGCGTGACCGCGCTGATGGCCTCGACCTGCGCGTAGACATCGAACCAGGGCCGGGCCTTGAACTTGTGGGTGGTGTAGCCTTGGGCCAGCGCCTCTTTCGCCTCTTCGGCGAGCACCTCGGGTGGCATCTTCGTGTTCCACCAGGCGATCGGGCACCAGGAGCGGACCCGCGGCAGGTTGAACAGCCGTTGGACCGGCACCCCCAGCGCCTTCCCGACCAGGTCATAGATCGCCATCTGCAACCCGGCACCCAGGGTGTCATCGCCGAGGAACTCGGCCGGGTTCCGGCCTTTGACGCGGGCCACGGCCGCCTCGGAGACGCGGCCCCAGGTGTAGTGCGGCAGCGTCTCGCCGTAGCCGACGAGGTCGGGGACGTCCGTGGTGATGCGGGTGACCTCGACGATCTGCCACTGCCTCACGAGCAGCGCGTTCCAGGGTTGGCAACGCGGGGTGAACGGAACCCGTAGCGTGATCCGCTCGACGTCCTTGATCCGGGGGAATGCCTGCATGTCTCGGTGACTCCTTCGTTCATCTCGCCTTACGCCGCGTGGTTCACCTGCGTACCGGCCCACCAGACGGCCTTGTCCAGCAGTTCTTCCCCCTCGGCAATGGACGTGGCCGAGGTTGAGATCAAGAGCCCTTCCGGACGCAGATGCCGGATCACGAATTCCAGGTGCGCCGGCGCCAACGTCCAGTAGGCATCCCAGCGGGCCTGGGCCTTCGTCCACTCGGGCTTGTAGGTATAGGTTGGCTGGGGCATGTGTCCTTTCGCCAGGCAACTCCAGCGCTGCAACGCTGGCCTGTCCCGGTCCCTAGATCGATGCCGACCACACTCAGGTCGCCGCCGCTCGAGGAGCGACCCACCCTCGGTCACGGGCCTCCCGTCGTTCGCGGGGTTCCAGGCGTATTCTCGGGATCTGCACTGACGATACCCTGCCCCGGGCGCGGCCGCAATGGGCGGGAGTAAGCGCGGGTGCAGGTCAGTTCCGTGGGTGGTGACTACTCAGGGCCTGGGTTTCAGGAAACGGCGAGACGGCGAGACGGCGAAACGGGGAGACGGCGAGACGGCGAAACGGCGACTGGAGGAGACGGAGAGACGGGGAAACGGCGAGACGGCGACTGGAGGAGACGGA
>CAIZKT010000652.1:0-30354 GCA_903933565.1 uncultured Victivallales bacterium
ATGCCGCCCCGGCAGGGCTCAATCTCGTTTTGGATTCCATTCCCAGGGCGGTGCCCTGGGCTGAGGAATGGCCGCGCTTTCAGCGCTCCGCGGCGTCCGTCGTCCGCGGCCATATCGTCGCCGCCCCAGGTGCCAGCGGGGCGCCGCCCGGCGGCGGGCCGGGTGGGTTCAAACCGCCCCTGTACTTGCCAAAGGACGGCGGCTCACTCGGTCTGCTGGGCGTGCAGGCGGGCGTAGAAGCCTTTGTTCTTCAGCAGTTCCGCATGGGTGCCGTACTCGCTGATGACACCTTCCTCGATGGTACAGATGCGGTGGCAACGGGAGGCCATGGAAACGCGCTGGGAGACGATGATCGCGGTCTTGCCGACCAGGATTTCGGCGAGGGTCTCCTGGATGCGCCTTTCGGTGTCGGCATCGAGGGCGCTGGTACAGTCGTCCAAGACCAGCACATCGGGGTTGGTGAGCAGGGCGCGGGCCAGGCTCAGGCGTTGGCGTTGGCCGCCGGAGAGGCTGGTGCCGCGTTGTCCGAGAAGGGTCTCATACTGGACCTTCATGGTCATGATGAAGTCATGCAACTGGGCGGCCTTCGCCGCGGCCATGACCTGGCTGGGGGACGCCTCTGGTACCCCGTAGGCGATGTTATCGCGCACCGAGCCGCTGAAGATCTGGGCTTCCTGAGGCACGACTCCCACCGAGCGCCGCAACGAGTTCATGCGGATCTTACTCAGGGACACCCCATCCACCAGGATTTCGCCGCGCTGGGGTTCGTAGAGGCGGCTGAGCAGATAGAGCAGGGTGGTCTTGCCACAGCCGCTGGCGCCCATGACGCAGAGCCAGGTGCCGACGGGGACGGTCAGGTTGATGTCTTTGAGGACCGGCTCCTCCTTCTCCACTGCCGCCGCCGTCTCGCCCTTCCGGTCGATCTGGTAGGAGAAGGCCACGTTGCGGATTTCGATGCCCTTGGTGATGGGGCTGGGGAAGGTGGTGGCATCCGGGGCGTCGGCGATCTCGACCGGGCGGTCGAGAATGTCCACCACTCGTCCGAGGGTGATCTGCATATTGCCAAAGAGCACGCCCAGACCGGTGACTTCCACGACGGGCCAGAAGAGGTTCATGGTGGTGTTGCGCACAAAGAGCATCTCGCCCAGGGTCATCTTGCCATCGAGAACCCAGACGCAGCCGAGGATGAAGATGACGGCGTCCGACATGCTGGTGATGACCGTGGCCGCCCGGCCGAGCGCGGCGCCCTGGCGCTGCTGGTCGAGCGCGTCGCGGAGAAAGCAGGCCGACAGCCGGTGGAAGTTGAGCTCCTCGTGGCGCTCACGGGAGTAGGCCTGGATGGCTTTGACGGCGTCCATCTTCTGGGCTGCCAGGCCGTACATACACGAGTTCGTGTGGCGCAGTTGTCGGCTGAGTTCCCGGATGCCGGGCTGGGCCCGGTGGTAGACGAAGGCGAACAAGGGGGTGACCATGAAGGCCAGCAGGGCAAAGCGCCAGTCGGCCACCAGCAGGATGAGCGTCCCGGCAATGATCATGGTGGCGCAGCGGGTAGTGGCCAGAATGGATTGCATCATCTGGTCCTGCAGCGCGCCCACATCCGAGACGATGCGGGATAGCAAGCGCCCGGGACTCATGGACTGGTGGTACGCCGTCTGCAATTGGAGGACTTTGCGGTGCATGTCCTCGCGCAAGGAGCCCACAATCCCCTGCGAAACCCGGATGTAGCGGCGGTTGGATACCCGCGCCATAAGGTCCAGGATGAGCTGGGTGGCGATGTAGGCAATGGCCAGGCGCAGCAGCCGTTGCCCGGCGCCGGGGGGCCGTTCGAAGACGGCAAGTCCCAGGTCCATGCGCTTGCCCATGCCCACGGCGGGCCGCTCGCTCGAGGCGCGGTTGCGCTCCGGGGCCCAGGTGCGCTCGTCGGTCGGCACGGGCTGGTCGTTGGGCCGGATGACCAGGATCGAGTCCACCAGCACCCGGCCGTAGAAGCTCATCAGGTAAACGCTGCCGGCGCTCAGGCTGGTGATCAGCATGCAGGTGAGCACCGACCACTTGCGCGGCCAGACGTAGGTGCGGACGAAGCGCCAGTAGAGGCGCATCACGTCCACCTTGCTGGTCTCCTCCCGCGGGGGCGGGCGGAAGGCGTAGTTGCGCGTGTGTTCCTTGCGGCTCATTCGGTCAGCACGCCTGCACCCATGTGCTTGGTGTAGAGGTCATGGTAACGCCCGTCGGGCACGTCCATCAGTTCATCGTGGCGGCCCATTTCCGCGATGCGTCCCTGATCCAGCAGCACGATCTTATCCGCGTTGCGGATGGTGCTGAGGCGGTGCGCCACGACGAAGGACGTGCGGCCTTTGAGCACGCGGTCCATGGCCTTCTGGATGGCGCGCTCCGAGTCGCTGTCGAGCGAACTGGTGGCCTCGTCCATGATCAGGATGGCCGGGTTGGCGGCGACTGCCCGGGCGATGTTGATGCGCTGTTTCTGGCCCACGGAGAGTTCGACACCGTAGTCGCCGACGTAGGTATCGTAGCCCTTTTCCAGGCTCATGATGAAGTCATGGATTTCGGCGACGCGCGCCGCGGCCTCGACCTCTTCGCGGGTCGCCGAAGGCCGACCGTAGCGAATGTTCTCGACGATCGTGGTGCTGAACAGCAAAGGCTCTTGCAGGACGATACCGAAATGACGGCGGAAGGAGTGCAGATCGTAACGGCGCACATCCACGCCATCGATCAGCAGTTCGCCGGCGCGGATGTCGTAGAAGCGCAAGAGGAGGGCGAGCACGGTGGACTTGCCGCAGCCCGTCGGTCCAATCAGGGCGATGGTCTGCCCGGCCTCCACATGCAGGTCCAGCCCACGGATCACCGGTCGCCCGGTCTCGTATTCGAAGAAGACGTTGTTGAAGTCCACCCGGCCCTTCAGTTGGGTCACGGTGATCGGGTGCGCGTCATTGCGAATCTCGGGGATTTCGTCGAAGATTTCAAAGAGCCGTTCGGTGGCGATGCCGACCTGCTGGATCTGGCGGGCCAGCTCGGAGAAGCGCACGGCGGGCATGAGCAGTTGCATGGCGTAGGTGGTGAAGGCGATGACGTCGCCGTAGGTGAGGTCGCCGCTGAGCACCATGGCGCAGCCCAGGAAGTAGATCAGTGAGCGCCCCAGGTTCTGGATCAGGTTGGTATTGAGGCTGAAGTTGCTGCCGGCGACCATAGCTTCCCGGCCGTACTCCAGGGTGTTCTCGGAGTGCCGATGGAAGACGGTGTTCTCGCGCTCCTCGGCCCCGAAGGTCTTGACCGCGACATTGGCCACCAGGCGGTTCTGCACGCCGCCGCTGAGACGGTCCATGGCGGACCAGGCGCTGCGGCTGGCGCGGCGGATGCGGTGGATGTTGAAGCGATAGTTGATCACGAAGATCAGCACGATCAGCGCCAGCAGCGTGGCCAGGCGCCAGTTGATGGCGAAGGTAGCGGTGACCGCAAAGGTGGCGCAGACCAGGTCGCTGATGACGTTGATGGTCTGGCCGGTGAGCATCTGCTGCACGGTGCCGCTGTCGCCCATCAGCCGGTTCACCAGTTTGCCGGCGCTGTGCTTGCCGTAGAAGCGCAGGGACAACCCCAGCATGTGGTGATACAGCGCGATGCGGATGTCGAAGACGAAGCGTTGCCCGACCTGCGCGATGCCCAGCGACTGGATGTAGTAGCAGGCCGCCATCACCAGGGGCATGACGAACATACAGACCGCCAGGCTGGTGAAGAGGTCGCGACGGCCTTCGGTGAGGACCTTGTCGATGATGGCGCGGGTAACCAGCGGCGGCAACATCGCAAACACCGACAGCAGCACGGTCAGCGCCATCAGTCCCAGCAAGCGGATGCGATAGGGGTACGCAAAGGCGAGAATCTTGGCGAGGTTATGCCGGCTCTCGCTCATGCACCTGCGGCTCCCGCTGCGCTCAGATGTCGATGTTGAAGAGGTAGAACCACAGGCATGACCGGCCGTAGTAGAGGCGCGCTTCGGCGGTGGTGCCGGGCTGGATGGCGTGGCCGCGCGGATCGAAACTGCAGTAGGCCACCCGGTAGGTCGTCTTCGCCTCCGCCTGGATGGCGTTGCGCAGGTAGTCGACGGTGCCGGTGAAGTACACTTTCTGGAGGCCTTTGTAGGGCGGCAGCACAGCGCGGTAACGCTGGCCGACGGCGACCCGTGCGGCATGGCGCTCCGGGACCCGTAGCTTGAGCACCAGTTGATTGCCGCCGAAGATTTCGCAGAGGACCGTCTCCGGCCGGACCAGTTCGCCGATGACAAACTCGTAGCGCAACACCTGTCCGGCGATGGGCGCGCGGATGTCCTTGGCTTTGAGCCGGGCCTCGTTCCGACGGACCCCGTCACGCAGCGCGTTCAGCTCTTCCTCCATGGACTGCAGCTCCGTGGTCTGGGCCGCGTGGTCGCGCTCCAGGAGCGTCTCGTAGATGGTCAGGTCTCGCGCCAGCAGGCTGGCGAGCTGCACCTGCACCAGCTCCTCCTTGAGCTTGTCATCCTCCAGCGCATTGCCCGCCTTGAGGCCGCGCTCGACCAGCTCCCGGGTGCGCTGCAACTTGGTCTGGGCATCCCGCAGTTGCAGGCGCAGGATCTCGATGGCGTCCCTATGGTTGCGCTGCTGCTCCTCGAGCACCAGTCGGCTGCGGTCCATCTGCGTGTCCATCTCGGTGCGTCGCCGGTCGACGTCCACCTCCATCTTTTGGACCCGCCCCCGCGACTCCTCGCAGGTCGCCTGTTCCTCTTCGCTCTCGAGGCGCACCAGCACCTCGCCCTTCTGGACCACGCTCCCGCCGGACACCAGAATCTCCGCCACCGTGCCCGCGATGGCGGGCCGGACCTCGGCGTACTCGCGGGTGGTCACATAGCCGGAGGATACCATGTAGCGCTCAAGCTTCACCGCGATGCCGGTGTAGACGATCCCACCCAGCAGCGCCAGGGTACACAGGACGATGAGAAGACGGCGGCGGCGCGCCTTCCTGGGCGTCACCGGCTTGTCCTCGCCGACGGTGTTGCGGTAGTCGCTCATGAACCCGTATCCCCTGCCTCGCCGCGGCGGACCGCGGCCAAGACTTACTTGGTAACTTTCTTGCGCACCGTGAGGAAGTCCTTGGCCAGCATGCGGATGCCTTCGGCCTCATTGCTGTAGCGCTTGATGCAGAGGTTGCACTCGCTGCAGTCGCGTTCGTAGCAGTTGCGATGCACCCGGGCCGGATACATCTTGCGGAACGCCTCATAGCAATCGTCGGAGCAGAAACAGTAGCGTTCCTGGACCCCACCGAAGGCGACGTGGACCATGTGGAAGCCGTCCTTGTCGGGATCGGCCGGGTCGCCGCACCAGCCGCAACTGATCTGCATGCGGTCCACCACCTGCTTGTGGCGCTGGTCGATCTCGTCTTCCGTCCAGACATATTCGACATAGTCGTAGGACTCACGGGGCAGGCGGGCCACCACGACGTCGCTGCGGATCACCAGGCAGGCGCCGGTCTTGACGATGTAACAGCGGTCGCCCTCCACCACCCGGTCATTGTGGCGCAGATGGACCCGCACCGGACCCGTGCGGGGCACTTCGTAGTCGTGCCAGCCGCAGGTTTCGCAGATGCCGGCGAACAGGTGCTGGCTCAGATGGGCGCCACAGAGCGGACAGCGACCCATGCGGATGACGTGCAGCCTCTTGATCGAGACTTCGGCGGCGCTCTGGACCTCCTTCTCGGCAACCTTGGCCAGCTTCTCCTCCCGCGAGCCATCGTCGTCCTCCAGCACCGCCATGTCCAACTGCAAATTCTCCTGCTGCTCCTCCTGTAGCAGGGAATTGCGCAAGGTCTCGCCGTTTTCCTCGGGCTGCCCCTGTTCTCGCGGCTTCTTGAAGCGGTCAAAAATCCAGGCCATATGCGTGTCCTCGTGCGGGCGGGGCCGTACAGCCGTTCAGGGCTGGGCGGCGTCCGGATACCCCGCGGCATGTCGGTAATCGGCCAGAGCGCGGAGGAGAGCCGCCGCGGCCCCGGCCTGTCGGTTCAGCGTCGTGGTCAGATCCTTCTGGGCGTCGAGAGCATTGCGGCTGGTGCCTTCGCCGAGGCGGAAGCGTTCATCTTCCGCGGCTACGGTCTGTTGCGCGGCTTCCTTGGCCTGCCCCAGCAGTTTCAGGCGTCCGATGAGGACGCTATACGCCTCCATGGCGCTCTGCATGTCCGCCTTCAACGCATTGCGTTCCGTTTCGATGGATTGCCTGAGCTCGGCGATGTGGGCCCGGGCGCCGCTGAGGCGATGGTTGGCGGCGCGATGCATCAGGGGTTGCTGCCAGACGACCACGATTTCGCCGCCCAGGTTCTCGTCCGTGATGATGGTGTGCGAGGCGAAGGGCTGGTCCGGGTCTTCCCCGCTCCAGGTCACTGCGGCATTGAGCGAGAGGTCGGGCCGCAGGTCGTCGGTGGCGCGCTTCAGGTCCGTCCGGGCCGCCTCGATGCGGTTTTGCAGGCGCAGGTAACTGCCGCGGCGCTCCAGGGACTGCTCCAGGTCCACTTCGGGCAGGTTGCCAAGGCCGCTGGCCACCTCGACCACGTGTTCTGGCCCGAACCCCAGCGTGACCGGCTGTTGGTCGCCGATCTGCTTCTGGAGCTGGATCAAACTGACGACATGGACCTGACGCGCCTGCTCCTCCTCCTCCAACCGCAGGGACAGCTCCATCTCGGTCGGAAAAACCTGGTAGGCCGGCATCACCTTCAACCGTGACAGCTCGCGAGCCTGTTCGAGGAGTACCCGAAAGCGTTTCGTGGCACGTTTTGAGACATCGTAGGAGGCCAAGGTCGAGTAGGCATCGACGTAGGCCGTCTCGACCGCATGCCGCAGGGTCTGCATGACCCCGATCAGGTCGCTCACCTGCCCGTTGTATTCGGCCAGAGTCCGGGCGCGGTTCTGTTCGAACTGCACGAATCCCCGGTCGCGCAACAGCGGTATACGCAGGCGGACGCCAAACAGGCTTTGATACAATTGGTCGTAGCCACCGCCGCCGTCCAGAAGAGAGCGTTCGGTCGCGCCCATGCTGATATAGGCGCCTGGACGCACGGGAAACTCGATGCCTGCCGTCAGTTCATCGGCGTCGTTCGTGAGCGAGGTCCAGCCCGTGCCCCCCGCAACGCCCCTGGCCCGCTGTGCCGTACCGCCGGCGGCGTAGAGCTGGGGGTCGAAGAAACCCAGCAGCTCTTCGTGTTGCTCCAGAGCCTGTTCCACCCGGCTCTTGGCGGCCAGTACCTGGGGGTTGGCCAGCAAAGCCCGGTCCAACAGCGCCTGAAGCTCACCGGCAGGCGCAATTTGGGCACGGACGGGGATGACCGTCGCGAACGCGGCACTCAGGACGACCACCGTCCGTCGAGTCAGCAAAGCGATCCACATAATCAAAGGCACCGTTCCTCCTGCCCCCGACGCTCCTCGAACTTATCCGTGCTTGGGACAGGTCACTGGGGATACGGTGCCACTGGAGCCGTACTATAGCGTAACGCCACCGGGCTGCACGATATGCGCTCCGGAAATGGCGCGCTTGTCTGGCGCTGGCGGTCGGTGTCCTAGCCACGCGGCGTGGCCTGCCGTAGCCGCAGGGCCAAGATGGCGGCCGCGGCGGCGGTCAGAGCCAAGACTCCCGCGGCGGTATGGCAGACGGCCGTGTAACCGGCCAGCTGGAACACGACCCCGCCGCAGGCGCCGCCGACGACCAGGCCCGCCGAGAGGAGAGCTTCATGGATGGCCATCCGGACGGCACGCTGCCGACTGCCGGCAACGCCATGGAAAAGGCTGTTGACGTAGCCGTGTGCGGCCAGGGCGCCAACCGCCGCCAGAAGCAGACCGACGGCCACGGGGCTAGTGCCAAACGGCAGGGCGACCATGAGCAGCGCGAAGGTCGCCAGGCCGATCACCATCTGGCTGATCCGAAAGTGCCAGACCGTGGTGCGCCCCAGCACCAACAGAGTCAGGGTGGTGGCCAGCGCCCGGATGAACAGCAGCACCCCGACCATGGGTTTGCTCATGCCCATCTGATCCTGGGCCGCCAGAGGGAAGACGTTGAAGGTGAGGCCCAGTACCAGATAGGCCGCAAAGAGTCCAGCCCAGGCCGGGTAACGCAGCACGGTGCCGCCCTCGTCGGGGCCCGGCGGGAGCGCCCCATCCGGGCTGGAGCAGCTGGCCGGGGGCACGCCGACGGGGTCGGCCCGCCCGCGGCCAGCCCAGGCGACGTAGAGACCCGCCGCCAGATAGAACGATCCCGCCGCGGCAACCGGGAGTCGCGGGTCGTAGCGCGACAGCACGCCGGCCAGGATCGGGCCGACAATGCCGCCGCCGCTCCAGCAGAGGTTGAAGCGCCCCATCGTGCGGTTCAGTTGCGCTCCCTCGCTCCCGGTCGAAAGCCAACCCATCAGCGGCGGCCAGAAGAAGGCGGTCGCGATGCCGTAGGCCGCGTAGCATAGAAACACGGGCATGAGCCGGTGCAGAAAGACTATCGGCAGCACGGCACACCCCATCAGCATGGCAGCGACCGCAATGCTGTCACGGGGACGCAGGCGCTGGCCCAGCGGGCGCACCAGCAGACAGCCGAGGATGTAGTGGAATGACCAAGTGGCCGCCAGGAAGCCGATCTGGGCGGGCGAGGCCTGGTAGACTTCCGAGGCGCAGAAGACGATGCCCAAGGAGAGCGTCCCGATGCCCATCGCCACCAAGACCGTGGCCGGGTAGAGCACCCGTCCCCTGCCATCTGCGCCGCTGCTGGCCGTCGTCCGGGTCGCCTGCGTCGGGTCGCTCATCACTCGTATTGTGTCCTTCGCCACCGGCAACCGTCATCGAACGCTCGAGGCGCGTACTATAGCGTCGGCAAGCAGCCGGAAGCAGGCGCGGCATCCAGGCCGGGCGCAGGTCTGGCGCGCGGCGGCTTAGAGACGTCGTCCCGGAGCGTCTCTTCCGCCCGCAGGGCGTGGAGGTCGGCGGGCCGTCATGCCTGAGGGCAGGACTTCCGCCGTCTCCGGTCGTCGCTGCCGCCCGTCTCGGGCCGGTTCGCGGTATCCCTCAAAGCAGGGTATCCTATGCCTTGCCTTCCGGCAGGCCGTGAGCGCACCGTACCGCTAAAGACACCTGGAGAAGCCGCCCGATGAAGCTCTGCATGATGACCTACACCATGGCGCGTCAGGGCGTTGGCCCCGAGGACATCGTCCGCTGCGCCGCCGAACTCAAGCTCGATGGCATCGACTGGGTCAGCACCTACGACCGGAACCCCAGCGATCTGCGGGCCATGAGCGCGGCGGCGGGCCTGACCATCGCCTGCCACACCTTCTTCCTGCGCTCCTTTCCCGAGGGCGACTGGCTGAGCGAGGCCAAGCGCGGCCTGGCGGATGCCGTCGCCCTGGGCGCGCCCGTGGTCATGGTCCCGACCATGCAGCGGCCCGACCTCGACCGCATCGCCTTCCGCACGCTGTGGATCGCCGCCCTCGCCCAGATCGCGCCGCTGGCCCGGCAGGCCGGAGTGGTGCTGACTATCGAGAATTTTCCGGGCTGCGCCAGCGCTTTTGTGACCGCCGCGGATTTCCTGGAAGCCAAGCGGCACGTCCCCGACCTGAAGCTGACCTTCGACAGCGGCAACGCCGCCGGTGGCGAGGATCCCGTCGCCTCGTTCAAGGCCTGCGCCGCGGACGTGGTGCATGTTCACCTCAAGGATTGGTACGTGCGGAACGAGCCGACGGAAGGCTACCGGCCGATGCTGACGGGGAAGTACTTCAAGTCCGCTCTGATCGGCGAAGGCGACATGCCCACGGCTGACATCTGGAAGGCCATGCGCCAGGCGGGCTACCGGGGTTACGTGAATATCGAGTACGAGAGCAACGACATCCCGGCCGCCGAGGCGATGCGTCGCGCCGTGGCCTATCTGCGCAGCCTGTAAGCAGGGGTGCAAGGAATTGCCCCGACCTGCGGTTGAGTCGCGTTCCGCGACCGTGTTGTGGGTCATTCCGGGCCGACCGGAACGTGTCGGCCCGTTGGAGGGCGGCCCTGCGTGGCCGCCGCGGCGCTCGCGCAGGAGCGCCCTTCTGGCGTCCGTCGTCCGCGGACGTGGACGTGGACGGAATCAGAGGCGGGCGGCGGACCCGCCGGGAGCGGCTGCGGTCCCGAAGCTGACGGCGCTTTCTTGAAACCGCCCTGGGTTACCCCGGCGCCGGATGGATGTAGGCAGGCCGTGCGTGTATGTTGAGGTGGCCGGTGGGCGGTGACAGCAGGCAGCACACGCAGGATCAAGGCTATAACGGGCATGTCGCAGAGTAAAGCATTGCCATTGAGTGAAGCGGCGGCGGACTGGCTATTGTCGGCCCTCGGCAACGAGCGGCTGTTCCAGGCCATACTGGCCGTCCCGCTGCTGCAGGACTCGGTGTTTAGGGGCGGGTTCCAGCCGGCTCCAGCAACCCTGGCGAAACCGGCGGTGCGGGTGCGTTTGCGCAGCGCTTTGCTGGGGCGGCTCGAACGGGTCGAGGCGCTGCTGCGTCAGGCGCTCGACGCGCCCTGGGCCCCGGCCTGCAGCGCGCTCCAGATTCTGGATGGTGAATGGCTGCAAAGGAACTGGCGCAACCTCCTTCGCGGCAGTGGCAATCCGGCCTTGGCAATCGCCATGGCCATCGATGCGCGCCCCGCCCTCCGGCGCCGTGGGCTGCGGCTGCTGCGCCGCCAGGCCCTCTGGCGTCCTGACTGGCTGGCGCGCCCGGAACTCCTCCCGGCTGCGGTCTGCGCGCTGGCACCGCCCGTCACCCTCGCGGCGCCCGCGGCCCCGTCGGCCTCAACTCCGGCGCCGCCGGATGTCGGCCGGCAACACGATATGGCCGCTCAGCGTGAAGCCCTGGCACGACAGCGCGGCAAGGTACGGGAGGGCGAGCAGGAACTCCGCCAGGCGCGGCTGGACGGCGAACAGCGTGAGCGGGAACTCCGCCGCGAACTCCGCGAGGCCCGTGCCGCTGGCGACCAGGCCGCTGTCGCCGTCGAGGCCCGCGTCGCCGTCGCCGTGGCGGCGTTCAAGCGCGAGGCCCTGGGGCTGACCGCCGACCTTTCCCGGCTGGCCGCCGCGGTTCCTGAGCCCGGCGCCGCCGCGCTGCTGGAACGCGCCGAACGCATCCTGACGGAACAGCGTCGGCAGAACGACCTGTATGGGACTTACGAAGCCGTCCGGGCTCGCATTCGCGAACTCGCGGCCATGGCGCAGCGCCTGGGGATTTGCCTGGACGAATCGGTCAAAGTCCTCCCCGACGTACGCCGGGTCCACGCAGCGGTCTGCCGGGAGCTGGAGCGCTTGCAGGCCCTGTTGCCCGAGGCGGAAGCCCCCTGCACCGACCTGGCGGCCCAGCTAGTGGCCCGCATCAAAGAGGCGGCTCCGGCCAGCGAGGCGGTAGCGCAACTGGACCGCGTCGAGGGGCTACTGGGGCTGGACGTGGTTGCCGATCTGCTGGGAGCCGACGGTCTGCAGCACGTGCAGCAGGCCCTGACTCAGCGCCGTCGGCTGATCACCGCGGTCGTGCAGGCCGGGGGCGCTCCGGCGCCGGCGGCCGCAGCGGTCCCTGTCCGCGAGGTATGGGATGTGCGTGCGGCCCTGAGCGACAGTGCTGCCGCCGCGGTCTGCGTCTTTATCGACGGCTACAATGTCATTCGCCGGGTGCCCGAGTTAGCCGCTCACGAGCAGAACGAAGGGCTATCACGCAGCCGCGAGGTGTTCTCTGGGCTCTGCCGGGCCCGGGCGCGCTCGTTTGCCCACCTCGAGGTGGTCTTTGATGGCCAGGGGGCGCTCAGCGCCCGCGAGGAGCGCGACGGGTTGACCGTGGTGTTCTCGAACGGGTTGCGGGAATCGCAGAACGCCGATGAGTATCTGCTGGCACGCCTGAACAAGGCCCGCGCCGAGGGCGTCCCGGTGTGGCTGGTCACCGACGACCGTGGCCTGCGCGCTCAAGCCGAGCCCTGCTGCGACGCCTTCGTGGGTTGCGCGGACTGGCACCGGTTCCTGCGCTGATGGGGGAAGCCGGCGGCCGAGAGACGGAGCACCAACGTGGACATCTTGCGCCTGGGCGTCGTCGGTTTGAGCGAAGGGAACGGCCACCCGTACTCCTGGTCCGCCATCGTCAACGGTGACTATGACGCGACCGCCATGGAGCACTGCGGCTTTCCCGTGATTCCGGCCTACCTGCGTGCCAACCGCGATACCCTGGGCCTTGACGGGGCGCGGGTGACCCATATCTGGACCCAGGACCGGGCCCTTTCCGAACAGGTGGCCAAGGCCAGTCACATTGAGGCCGTCTGCGAGCGCCTGGAGGACATGGTTGGTCGCGTCGACGCCGTCCTGCTGGCCCGCGATGACCCCGAGCAGCACGTCGCGATGGCCAGGCCCTTCATCGAGGCCGGCGTCCCGATCTTCATCGACAAGCCACTGGCCTTCTCCAGGAAGGACTTGGACTGGTTTGCCGAACAGCATGCGGCGGGGCGTTTCATCATGTCATGCAGCGCCTTACGCTACTCATCAGGAGTGCAATCGGGGCGTGCTGAACTGCCCGCTATCGGTGCCATCGAGCTGGTGGTGGCCGTGGGCAAGAAGGATCTGCGCAAGTATGCCATCCACTATCTCGAAGGCATGTTTGCGCTGCTCGGCGACCCGCGGGCCGTCTCGGTTCGCCACCTCAGCGGCGCCGGCAAGGACGTTCTGCTGATCGAGTTCGAGGGCGGCACCCTGGCCACGGTACACGTGTTCATGGATATCGCTCCCGGTGGTGAGCTGAATGTGTACGGTCGCAAGGGCGTCCTGAAGGTTGATCACGGTGGCGCCTACCCGATGTTCAGAACCAGCCTCGAGGAGGCCATCCGCTCGTTCCGCGCCGGCCGACCACGGCTCGATTTCGAGGTCACCCGTAATCTCATCAGCACCCTGATCGGCGCCCAGGAGAGTCTCGAGAGCGGCGGTCGGACCATCCAACTGGGGTAGCTGGGTGGGCGGAGAACCCGGTTTCCAGGACCAGGCGAGGCCTGTCGAGGTAAGAACCGCGGTTCTTTCTCAGGCAAGGGGAACTCGAAGATGCACGTCAAGGAACTGCTTAGTCTCAAAGGTAAAGTCTGTCTGGTGACCGGTGGCGCGGGTCGCTACGGAAAGTGCATTGTCGAAGGCCTGGCGGAGGCGGATGGCACGGTGCTTACCGCCAGCCGCAACCTGGAGGCCAACGAAAGCGTAGCGGCGGACTTCCGCGCCCGCGGCCTGGATGTCCACGCGGCCCAACTCGACCAGGCCGACCATGCCTCGGTGCTGGCGCTCATCGCCCTCATCAAGGAGCGCTTTGGCGGTCTCGATGTGTTCGTCAACAACTCCGTTTCGCGCCCCATGAAGGGCTATCGCGGCCCCCTGGAGCAGTTCGAGGAGTCCATGCGCGTCAACGCCACGGGCATGTTCGACGTCACCCGCGAGATGACCGACCTGCTCATCGCTCGCGGCGGCGGCTCAATCATCCATATCAGCAGCATGTTCGGTATGTTCGGACCCGACCTCTCGAACTACGATGGCACGACGATGGGAGACCCGCCGCCGGACTACTTCTTTCACAATGCCGGACTGCTGAACCTGGCGCGCTACCAGACGCGTCTGCTCGGCAAGCAGGGCATCCGCGCCAACTGCATCTGCCCCGGGGGCCTGTACGCTCCGGAGATCCAGCCGGAGCCGTTTGTGAAAAACTACAGCCGGAAGGTGCCCTGCGGGCAGCGTCTGGCCAACCCCGACGACATCAAGGGCCTGGTGGTGTTCCTGGCCAGCCAGGCCAGCGCCTATATCTCCGGCGAAGCGATCTTGATGGACGGCGGCATGCACTGCTGAGTTCGGAGTTCGGAGTTTAGAGTTTAGAGTTCGGAGTTCGGCTACGGGAGAGTGAGAGTTATGGAGTCGCGCCCCCTCGGCAAGACCGGTCTGCGGGTTTCGCTGCTGTCATTTGGCTGTGTCGAGCTGGGTCTGCCCTACGGCATCGGCGTCCACGATCGGGCGGATATGCTGAGCGACGACCAGGCGGTCGAGCTGCTGCAGATGGCCCTGGCGCGCGGCATCACCTTCTACGATACGGCTCCTTCCTACGGCGCTAGCGAGGCGCTTCTCGGCCGCGCCTTCGCGGCTTGCCGTAACCGCGTCGTGCTCTGCACCAAGTGTCCCGGACTGACCCGCGACGATGGCCGGGTCCTGCGCAAGCGCGTCATGCGCGACCGTCTGCTCGCCAGCCTCGATAGCAGTCTCAAGGCGTTACGGACCGACCACGTCGACGTCCTGATGCTGCACCGGGTCGAGGAGTCCATCATCGCCAACGACGAGGTCGCCGAGCTGTTCGAGGACCTCAGGTCACAACGGGCCATCCGGGTCGCCGGGGCCTCCACCTACCCCGGCGGCATTACCGGTCGGGTCATCGACAGCCGGCGTTGGGACGTCATCCAGCTCGCGTTCAACCTCTTGGACCAACGCGAAACTGCCTTTCTGGAGGCGGCGGCCAGCGCCGGTATCGGCGTCTTGGCGCGCTCGGTCCTCTTCAAAGGCATCCTCACCGACCGCGGCCGCGAGCTGCATCCCGAGCTGAAGTCCATCCAGGACCAGCGCGAGCGCTGCGCTGCCGCGGCGCCGGAGGGAATGGCGCTGGCGGAGTTCGCGACGCGCTACGCCATGGGCAAGGCTGGCGTCAGTGCGGTTCTCGTCGGCATCGACCGGTTCGATTACCTCGACCAGGCCATGGCTATGGCCGAAAACGGACCGCTGACGCCGGAACAGCTCGCCCTGGCCGATGACCTGGCCTTCCCAGATCCTGACTTCATCGATCTGCCGGGCTGGCACGCCAAGGGCTGGCTGACCTGAAAGGAGCCCTCAGATGTCCTCTGGCAAGAGTCTGATTAGACCCACGACGCGCCTGGTTCTGGCTGTGGTCATCCTGGCCGTCGCGGCCGGGGTGGGCCGCGGCCAATGGGTCAAACGCCAGCTGATCCTCGAAGAAAACCGCGGCGTGGAGATGCAGAATCAAACCTTGTACGCCCAGGCGGCGATGGCCTATGAAGCGCTGCGGCCCAAGCTGAAGGGCGACGCGGCGCGGCGCCTCACGGCCAACCTCGCCGCCTGCTACGCTGCCATGGCTGAAGACCCTGCTCTGCCGGCCAGCGACGGATTGGCGCTTTACCGCAAAGCCTACGCCCTCGATCCGGCCGCAGTCACCAACCCGGCGATTCTGAAGCGCCTCAAGGGCAACCCATGAAGGCGTCGCGGCAGATGAGGGAGCCCCTGGCAGAACCACGGGGCCAGCGCCGGAAGCTGCCTGGAGCCGGCTCCGCGAGAGCCTCGAGAGTGGTTGGGATGGCCGTCAGAGTGCTACACGAGGGGATCCTTGCCATGGCCTTGGTGACGTTGCCGTTTGTGGGCGGGTTGGGCGGCGGGGTGGCGGTCGCCGCGACGACCAGCGCGGCGCCGCAGACAGAGCGCCGGTTGGGCGCGGGCGGGGACGAGGTCCGCATCGTCTGTTTCGGCGACAGCATCACAGGCATCTACTATCATACCGGCGGCCTGCGCGCCTGGCCCGAGCTGCTCGAACTGGCGTTGCGCCAGGAATACCCCAAGGCTGCCCTCAAGGTGTTCAACGCCGGCATCAGCGGCAACGCCACTCCCGCCGCCTTGGCGCGCCTGCAGAAGGACGTCCTGGACCGCCAACCTCACCTGGTCGTCGCCATGTTTGGCATGAACGACCTCGCCTATGGTCCGGCGGATGCCGCCAAGGACGCGGCGCAGAAGGCGGCCTACCGCGCCCATCTCGAGCAGCTGATCAGCCGCATCCGGAGCGGCGGCGCCGAGGTCATCCTCATGACGCCGAATTCGGTGTACCCCGAGGCGGCACCGACGCGGCCTCCCGAGCGGCTGGCGGAGTTCGCTGGCAGCATGCGTGAGGTCGGGGCGGCTCTGACGGTGCCCGTGGTCGATGCCTTTGCCGAGTATGAGCGCCTCCGGCGCACTGACCTCCGGCAGTGGCGGGAGATGATGAGCGAGACGATTCACCCCTCCCAGCCCGGGCACCGCGTGTTTGCCGAGCTGGTGGCCGGGGCCATCTGTGGGCGTCCCGTGGTGCTTCAGGGGCTGGTCGCCTCGCAGCCCTGCCTCGGGCATACGGCGGCTGCCCTGAAGGCTGGCGGACCCCTCACGATCGTGGTGGCGGAGACGCTGCAGGAAGAGGTCTGCGGCGCCTTGCGTGCGGCGGCTCCCGGTATCGAGATTACCCCCATCGTCTGGCCGGTCGCGGGCCAGTCGCTGGCGCAGATCGAGACCTGGGCCAAAGGCATTCGTCAGCAGGCCAAACGGGTCCTGGTCGTCGGCAGCTTCAGTCCGGAGTCCGTACTTTGCGGCGCCTCCGAAGATGCCTTCGTGCGCCAGGCCGCCTGGGTCGCCTGCTACGCGCTGGCCTTCGGCCGCCGGGAGTGGGATGTCGTGTTTGTGGCGCCCCTGGCCGCGCCGGGCGGACTCACGCCTGAGCAGCGTGCTGGAGCGGCGCTGGTGCAGGGCATGGTCGAAGCCCATGACCTGGTCTGGATCGAGCCGCCAGGCGCGGACCCCGCCGCGCGCCGGGCGGGCCTGCGAGACTGGCTTCAGCGCGAGCTCAAGGCATCCGCCCCGTGAGCTTGGGGGGAGGACAGGTTGAGCGCCTCGGGCTCGCGGCCAGCGCCGACGGTCGGCGCTCCCAGGAGAATGGAGCGGCCGCGGCTCGCGGCCAGAGCCGACCCGACGGTCGGCGCTCCCAGGGCCCTCGCCCTACCACACGCCGAGGTCCGTGAGCTGCTTCTCAACCGCAGCGGCCCAACCCCGGTTGGCGGCCGGGCTGGCGGGGCTGGGGTGGAGGATGGTGCCGAGGTGAGCCGGGCAGCCGCACAGCGCCGCGGCGGCGCGGTTGGCGGCGAAGCCGCCCACGCCGATTACCCACTCCGGCCGCAGGATCTCGACCAGGCGCCGCAGATGCCGGTCACAGGCCTGTAACAGCGGCTCCCGCTCCGCCGTCCCCAGCTTGTCCGGCGTCAGGTTCCGCCCGCTCGCTTCGACAAACATCAACGGGCAGTAGTTGGCGACGAAATGGTCGCGGAAGAAGGCCTCTGGCGAGACGAAACGGGCCGCGAAAAAGCCCCACAGTCGACGGCCGCTGACTTCGGACCGCGGGCAGGCAAAACCCAGCACCGGCCGTCGCGGGTGCGCCGCCCGTGGCGCCTGCACCGCGCCGGTCACGCCGAGCCAGTCCCGAACCAGACCCACCTCGCCAAACGGCACGCCGACCTGCGCCATGCCCCAGGGACCGGGATTCATGCCTAGAAACAAGACCTTGCGCGTGGAAGTGCCCCACTTCGAGAGGTAGCAGACATGCGGCGTCCAGGCATACTCGAGGGGGTTATAGAGGTGGGCGACCGGGGGCGGAAAGGTCAACGCGCCGACCTCTCGGCGCAACTCGACGGCGGCCTCGATCAGCGCCGCAGCGACACCCGAGACCGCTGGGGGCGGCGGCTGTGGCCGTACCGGGAAGGAGGCAGCACTCATAGGGTGGGTTCCGTCGAGGCGGTGACGAACCAGGCGACATAACCAGGGCAAGCTCGGACGGGAGCTACAGCGTGCCGCGGTCGAGGCGGTAGTAGGCCAGGACGCCGTTGGCTTCGAAGAACACTTCCAGGCAGGTCGTACGGTTGACCGAGGACTGGTAGCCGCCCCGGTTGCGCAGGATGCTCCCATCACTCCCCATCGTCCCGCCGGTGTAGGCGTTCATCACCACCCGCTCCCGTTTGCGGTAGACCCAGCGTTCGCCGCCACCCTCCAGGGGCGTGACCTCGGCCGGCTTGCCGTACTTGGCGCCCACCTGCTCGCGCGTCGTCTTGCCGCAGGTGAGGAATTCGCGGGCGTCGAAATAGGCCCCCTGGTTTTCCTCCATCGTCGTACTGCTCAGGGTCTCGCAACTCGCCGAGAGCAGTGCCAGGGCGGCAGCAATCAGGCTCAGCGCCAGGCGCTGCCAGCGGAGGGTCTTCATGGGTCAATGCTCCTTACAGTCTGCCGAATCGCTAGGCCGTCACGAGGTCCAGGCCGATGTCCACGGCCGGCGCGGAATGTGTCAGCGCGCCGACGGAGATAAAATCCAGACCGAGCCCTGCGAGGCCCGGCAGGCGCTCCAGGGTGATGCCGCCGCTGGCCTCCAGGCGGGCTCGGCCACCCACCAGCCGCACGGCCTCGGCCATCATCTCGGTGCTCATGTTGTCGAGCAGAATGTAGTCCACCGTCGCCGCCGCGGCAGCTTGCACCTCGGCGAGGGTATCGGCCTCCACCTCGACCTCCAGCCCCGGATAGGCCGCCCGGCAGGCGGACACGGCCCGCGCGATGGAGTCCGGCCCGCTGAGTTTGGCGAGTTCCCGGTGGTTGTCCTTGATCATGACGCGGTCGTAGAGGCCGAAGCGATGGTTCTGGCCGCCGCCGGCGCGCACGGCGTACTTCTCCAGGAAGCGCCAGCCGGGCGTGGTCTTGCGCGTGTCGAGGATCTTCGTACCGCAGTCCCCCAAGGCCTCCACGTAGCGCCGGGTCAGAGTGGCAATGCCGCAGAGCCGTTGCACAAAGTTCAGCGCTGTACGCTCGCCGGTCAGGATGGCGCGGGCTGAACCCCGCACGACCGCCAAGGTCTCGCCAGCTTGGCAGCGCTCACCCTCCGCCACCAGGGCCTCGAAAGACAGTTCCGCATCGAGCTCCGCGAAAAGCGCTTCGGCCACGGGCATCCCGGCGCAGACACAGGGTTGCCGAGTGACCATCAGCGCCGTCGCCCGTAACGAGGCGGGCACCACGGCCAGGGTCGTCGCATCGCCGCTGCCGACATCCTCGGCCAGAGCCGACCGCACCAGGTCCAGAAGTAGCGCACGGTTCAGCATCAGCGTCCTTTCGCCTCGGGCGAGGAGAACTGGATGATAGAAACGATGGCGAACGTAGCGCCGGCCTGCACCAGCACGATCAGCACCCCCGCCGGCGGCAGCCACAAGAGAGCCATGGCCCCGCTGCCCGAGGTTACGGCCAGTAGGCAGGCCAGCAACACGGCCTTGGGTCGGCTCAATCCCAGCCAGGCAAAGCGGTGCGAAATGTGGGTGTTGTCACCGACGTAGATGGGCCGACCTTGGCGCAAACGCAGCAGCACAACCGCCGCCGCATCGAAGATCGGCAGACCGAGGATGAGAAGCGGCATCAGCACCGGGGCAGGCGTCAGACTCTCCTCGGGCAGGTAGAACGTGGTCAGGGCGCCCAGCACCGCCAGCAGATAGCCCAGCAGATGGCTGCCCCCGTCGCCCATGAAGATGCGGGCCGGCGGCCGGTTGTGCAGCAGGAAGCCGCAGGCGGCGCCGCAGGTCACCGCGGCCAGAGCCGCTACGAAGTACTGTCCTCGGAAGGCTGCCGTACACAGGAAGAAGAACGCGGCGATGGCGGAGACCCCGCCGGCCAGGCCGTCCATGTTGTCCAGGAAGTTCGTGGCGTTGACGATGCCCGTAATCCACAGCACCGTGAGCAGCCAGGAGAGCCACGGCAAGGGGGCGAAGGCGGTGACCCGTATGCCCATGGTGGCGGTAGCGGCGGCAACCACGAGTTGGGCCGCGAGCTTGGTGGAGGCGCGCAGGGCGATGCGGTCGTCGAGCATCCCCACCGCGGTCAGGGCGACCGCGCCGCCCGCGATCGTTGCCAGTTGCGTCAGCCGCGAGGCGACGCCGACGGCATCCCCCGTGATTCCCGTGCCCAGCATGGCGCCGCCGAAGCTGACGGCGGCCAGGCCGCCGCCGATCGCCAGAAGCCACGCCACCAGCATGCCCAGACCGCCGAGCACCGGGGTCACTTTCTGGTGCCGCTTGTGGGCCTCGTTCAGCGGCCGGTCGACAAAGCCCCAGCGCGGGGCCACCAGGCGGCAGCCCCAGGTGGTGACGCCGCTCAGGATCAGGGTTCCCAGCCACCCAGCCACGTAGACATGCCACCATTCCATGCCGAGGCCCCTTCCTGCTGTCACGGCTCACGACTCACGGCTCACCGGCCAGCGGCATGGCCGCCCGCAGCCGGGAGGCGAGGTCCTCCGGTAGCCGCATCGGCTTCAGCGTCGCCAGGTCAACGCAGGCATGCACCGTATGGCCTTCGGCCAGCAGCACGCCGCCACAATGCACCGCGCAATGGATCTGGAGGCGTACGGGCTTGACCCAGCCCACCCAGCCACGGAGGTCCAGTTCGTCGTCGTAGCGCGCGGCGCTGCGGTAGGTGATGTGCGCCTCCAGCACCGGCAAAGCGAAGCCGCGGGCTTCGATCTCGCGATACGGCATCCCGATCACACGCAGGAGTTGGTTGCGCGCCATCTCGAAGTAGACCAGGAAGTTGCCGTAGTACACCACGCGCATCTGGTCCGTGTCGGCGTAGGGCACCCGGTAACCGACCTGGGCCGTGACGCCGCTCATGCTTGCCCCCCGGCCAGGACGATCTGGACGATGCGCTCGGCGACCGCTGCGGGCGTCAGGCCATCGGTGCAGATCGTCAGCGCGTCGGTCGCCGCCCGCAGCGGCGCCACCTCCCGCGAGCTGTCGAGGCGGTCGCGTTCGGCAATCTGCGCCGCGACGCTGGCCACGGTCGCCCCAGGGGCTACTTCGCCGGGCTGCGCCAGGCGGCGTCGGGCCCGTTCCTCCGGTGAGGCGGTGAGGAAGAACTTGAAGGGCGCGTCAGGCAGAATCACGGTGCCGATGTCGCGACCCTCCATCACCACCGTACCCAGCGCACAGCAGTCGCGCTGCCGATCACGCAGCCAGGCACGCACCGCGGGTTGTCGGGCTACCAGGCTGACCACAGCCGCCACCGCGACCGAGCGGAGATGCTCCTGGGGCGGCGGCTGGCCGTTGAGACAGAGGTGCAACTGCCCGGGGCCGACCACGCGGTAGCGCAGGTCCAGGGTCGCCAGCAGAGCGCTCAGGCCGTCGGTGTCGGTGGTTACGTCCAGCCCCCGCTCGAGCGCCACCCAGCTCACAGCGCGATAGAGGTCGCCGGTGTTCACCGTGAAACCGCCCAGCCGTTCCGCCACCAGGCGGGCCACCGTGCTCTTGCCGCTGGCGGCGGGGCCATCGATGGCAATCTTCCAGACGGGCATCGGGCGTTCCTCACTCAGACGTCGTCGGCGCGGGGGCTGCGGGCCGGGCCGGCGCCGTCGTCGGCGCCGACTCCTTCTCATCCTGGCCGCCAAAAGCGCGCCAGAACCGCGGAATACGCAGAATGTCACGGTAGGTGATGTAGAGCATCAGGCAGATCAGCAGCATCGCGAAGGTCTGCTGCAAAAGACCGATAAACCTGGCCGGCAAGCGCCGCCGAATCAGCACTTCGATACCCGCATAGAGGATGTGCCCACCGTCCAGAACCGGGATCGGCAACAGGTTGAAAATGGCCAGGCTGAAAGTGACCAGGATGATGATCGACAAACCGCCCCTGATGCCCTCCATGTAAATCTTCGCCCAGATCATGCCCAGAATGCCCACCGGACCACTCATGTGCTTCACCCGCACCGTCGAGTGCTTGCCCTGCAGCGGCGCCACCAGCGCGGACAAGACCCGCTGAGTCTGCACCATCACGCCGCGGCACTGCACCCACGGGTTCGGGTGCCCGATCACCTTGGGGCCCTGCAGCGCGATCCCGATGCGGTAGACCGTCCGCCCCTTCTCTTTCTCTGCCCGAGCCTCGACCCCCGACAACCGCAGTTCCTGCCCGTCCCGTAGCACCGTCACCTCGAGCGGCTTGCCTTGGGACGCCTGGACGGTATCGATGAACATGCCCTGGTCCGGGATCGGCTTGCCGTCGACCCGCACCAGGCGGTCACCACGGCGGAAGCCGGCCGCCGCCGCCGCCGACCCAGGCAGCACGTTAGCCGCCTCGGTCGGCTGGATGACGCTGAAGAACGGGCAGCCCAGCCCCTCGAAGGCCGGGTTCCGTGCGGGGGTGTAGGCGAGCTCCTGTCGGCCCTGGCCTTCGCGCTCGACCGCGAGGGTCAAGCGGTCCTCGGTGTTCTCCACGATCCGGTTCCGCAGTTCCTCCCAGCCCTGCGTGAGCGGTGCGCCGTTGACCCGGACAACGCGGTCAAAGGGCCGCAGGCCGGCCACATACTCCGGGTTCGGCTCGGGATGGTAGGTCAGCTTCAGGGTCTCGCCCTGGCGTTGCACGGTCAACTCCACCGCCGTGTCCGCCAGGGTCAGCCGCTTCGAGACCTCTTCCCACGGCCCGCTGACGCTCTCGCCCTTGACCGCCGCCACCGTGTCGCCCTCTTTCATGCCGTCCTTGAACAGGGGCAAAACCTGGGGGACTTCCCACACCGTGCATTGGCTGGCCGGCGCTGGCTCGTACACGCCATACCACCAGGTGAAGGTGGCCAGCACGAAGCCGAAGATGATGTTAGCGACCGGCCCCGCGGCCGCGGTCAGCGCCCGACTGGCCGCCGAGGGTACAGGCAGAATCTTGCCCTCGGCCGTGCGCGGCTGGTCCGACGGATCAAGTTGCGGCAAGGCGACGTAGCCGCCGAACGGCAGCCAGCTCACTACATACTCCACCCCGCGGTGGGTCACGCCCCAGATCTTCTTGCCGAAACCCACCGAGAAGCGTTCCACGTACAACCCACGCCAGAGCGCCACCAGCAGATGACCTAGTTCGTGTACGAAAATGCAGAGCCCGAAGAACAGCACCACAAAGAGGATCTTCCAGGCGTAGTCCAGGTAAACCATCAGTAACAGGCCTCGAATGCAGCTATCACCCTTAACTGTGCAGGAACACCTGCCCCTGCCGCGGACTTTCCACAAATGTAGGGAGCCGACCTCAAAAGACAACCCGCCAGGCTCAGCTTATGGCGTCCCCCCGCCTGCCCGCGGCGCCCGATCAGCGCCGCCTTCCCCGCCAGGAGCCCGTCCGTTTCGGCCAGGGTCCGAGGTTTCATGGACTGCGGGGCAGCCGCCGCGTCTTGGGAGAGATCTCGCGCAGAATCTTCAAGGTCCCAGCGCCCGTTGCCGACCACGAGAATCCCTGGGCGAAGTCGCGGCCTCTCCGAGTTCGCTCCCGACGCTCCTCGCCCGACCATCCCAAGACCCGCCGAATAGCCTCAGGCAAGGCGGCGGGATCGTCGGGACTGAAATACTGGGCCTCCTCACCCCCGACCTCGGGAATCGCAGCGCAGCGGGTCGTCACCACCGGCACCCCTGCCATCAACCCCTCCAACACCGGCAACCCAAACCCTTCATAGAGCGAGGGAAACACAAAGACATCGCAGCCCTGGTAAAGCGCCACCAACTCAAGCTCGGATAGCTGTCTCAAGCGGATGACTCGCGCCGGCTCCGCGAGCGCTCCGACCGCCTTAGCCACATCCGGCTCCCCGAGTCTGGCATTCCCGACAATTACAAGGTTATGCGGGATGGCGCCCAGGAGCTGACCAAAAGCTTCCACCAAAGCCTGGACATTCTTATGAGGATAGGTGGCGGCCACGCAGAGCAGATACGGAGTGGAAACGGGAATCAGCCGCTCCAGCAGCCGTCCTCGGGCCGATTCCGGCAGGGAATCCGCAAACACGGGACTGACTCCGTCGTACACCACCTCGACCTTATTCGCTCTGGCCGAGGTATATCTGATAATCTCGCCCTGTGAAAAGCGGGAGCCGGTGATGACCCGGACGGCCCGGCGCGCCGCGGCCTTGACCAGAATATCCGTCACCAGCCGAGCCGTAAACGTCAAGTCCTGCGGGAAGGCCTTGTACTGCATGTCATGGATCGATACGGCCTGGAGGCAATGGGCAAACACGGGCGCCGTGTACCCGGGCGACCAAAGCACTTCCACCCCACAGGTCCTGGCTCTGCCGGGCAGCTCGAACTGCTCACGGATAATGCGCCGTGGCCGCTGCATGGCACGAAAAGGCAAACACTCAAAGCTGACCCGCGGAAACGCCGCCAAATCGGCCTTCAGCGTGTCATGATTCTCCAGGTTGGTGAACAGCACCAGGCGGTCGCTACCGCTCTGCTCCGCCAGCGCTACCAGCGTCTTCCGCAGAAACGTCTCCGTTCCCCCGACTTCACAGGGAATGCAGAACAGCGTGTTCACGCCGATGATCATGGGTTCAGTGCTCATGGTAACGCAGGCGATACCTGGGAGTTAAGGCGCAGTTTCGCTGGCCCCTTCAGGCCCACGGCTGGAAGACGGGCACATCGACCACGCTGCGGTCGCGCATGGCGCGGCAGGCGCAGAGGCTGGCCATGGTGCTGTTGGCGCCATCCCAGAGTGGCGTCCGGGTTGGTCGGTCCGTGGCGATGGCGTCCAGCCAGTCCTGAATCTCGGGTAGATAGGGATGGCCGGCGACCCGGTCGGCAGTGACCGGGGCGTAGGCTGGATGTACCTCGTCGGCCGTGCGGCTGAGGGCGGCCGTGTCGCGTTCGACCGTCCCCAGGGTGCCATAGACGCGCAGGTTGTAGAACGGCGCCATGGCACAGCGCGGACCGTACAGGGCGGCCACCTTGGCAACGGTGCCATCCGCAAAGCGGTACAGGCACACCTGGCAGTCGTCGTGGCGCATCTCCGGAAAGGCCACGCGGGTGCTGCAGCCCCACACCTGCACCACCTGCTTGCCGGAGAACCAACGCAACAGATCCAGCGGGTGACTGCCACCGCCTACCATCGGCCGCTCGTCTTCCAGGTACCAGTTCCTGCCTGTCACCGGATCACACTGCTTCTTCTGGTACAGCAAGTTGTGGATGTAATCTCCTTCCAGGTAGTAGAGCTCACCCAGAGCGCCGGCATGGCACAGGCGGTGGACTTCGACGAAAACCGGGTTGAAGCGCAGGACGTAGCCCACCTGAATCTTGAGCCGCGGCCCGGCCTGTCGCGCGGCGTCGACCATGGCCACGACGTCCTCCTCGGAGTTTGCCAGCGGCTTCTCGATGAGCACATGCTTGCCGGCGGCGACGGCCAGGATGAACGGCTCACGGTGGTCGTTGTCACCGGTGGAGATGCTGACCGCCTCGACCTCGGGGTCCTGCACCAGATCGCGGGCCTCCCGGTAGAGCCGCCGTACCCCGCTCTCGGTCGCGGCCGCCGCCAGGAGTGCGTCATTACGGTCGCAGAGTGCCACTACCTCCGAGGCGCCGGAGGCGAGGTGACTGCGCAGATGGGCCAGGCCGTTGTGCCCAAGTCCGATGAAGCCGACCTTCGTCTTTCGTTCCGCCATGATGGCCTCTCCCTCAGTTTGTCCCGCCGGATGACGCCAGCCGCTGCCAGGCCTGATGCCCGGCCTCGACAAAGGCACGGAGGTTGGCCTCCGGGGTGTCGCGAGGAACCATCTCCCCGGAGTTCAGCAGGTGCCCACCGCTGCGGCTGATGGTGTTCACGGTGTGTTCCACGGCCGCCCGCACCCTCTCCGGCGTCCCTCGCGAGAGCACGGCGATGGGATCGACGTTGCCGCAGAGGCAGACGCGTTGGCCGACGGTGGCGCGGGCCTTGGCCAGATCGAGGCCGGGTCCGACACTCAGAACGGAGAACCCGGCATCGGCCTGAAGGTCGAGCAGCGCGGGCAGTTCCTCACTGGCGTGGTAAAAAACCTCGGCGCCGGCCTGTCGGCAGGCCGCACTAAGCTGCCGGGCGGGGGCCTGGGCGAACTCACGGTAGAGAGCGGGGCTGACCAGGTGCCCCGAGGCATTACAGTCGCCCACCCACAGCGCATCGGCGCCAGCCGTGATCTGGTCCAGCGCGAAACGGCGCTGATACTCCGCCAGTACCTTGAGCGCTTCACGCACGAATTCCGGGCGGTCATAGAGCAGCAGCAGGGTCTCGGTAATGCCGAAGGTCAGGGTTACGGAACTAAACGGCGCCGCCACCCGGCCGGTGACGCAGACCCGGTCGCCAAAGTGCGCCTTGACCCGGCCGATGGCGTCGAGCAACACAGCCATGCGGCCGACGACGCGGTAGCCATGGCGGCGCAGGGCGCTGAGAGCGTCGTCCGTGGCGGGCAGGTAACGGCAGGTCGCCGGGAGGATGTCGCCGCCGCCTTCGACCCCCACGCCCAGGGGCTCGAACTCGATGCAGTCGTCGACCTGTAACCAGGCCCAATCGTAATCGAAGCGCTCGATGGCCTCGATCTGCACCCGCGCCATCTCGGCCGCCGCGGAATTGTAGCGGTCGTAGCGGCTGCCGCAGAGCCGGACGTCCGCCTCCTCGCTGCAAAGGAACACCGGCAAGCGCGTCGGCCGCCCCAGGGCCACCGCCTTGCGGATATCCGTCATTACCCCTGCATAGGCCATCGCGGTTTCCTCCATACCCGATCCCGATCCCGACCCCGGCTCCGTGTCCTTCAGAGCAACTCGGGGAACGCGATCACCTCGTCGATGGAATCGGCTCCGGCAAGCACCATCAGCAGCCGGTCGAGGCCGATAGCGATGCCCGCCGCGGGCGGCATGCCCTCGGCGAGAGCCGCCATGAAGGGCTCATCCAGGGGGTACACGGCGCGGCCCTGCGCCTGGCGCAAGGCCGCGCAGGCCGCAAAACGCCGCGCTTGCTCGGCCGCGTCGGCCAGCTCGCTACAGGCGTTGCCCACTTCCAAACCCGCGAGGTAGAGCTCCCAACGCTCGACCCGGTCCGGCCGACCCGGAATCTGTCGGCTCAGGCCGCTGCACGCCAGCGGGTACTCGGAGAGCAGGGTGGGAACGTCCAACCCCAGGCGCGGCTCGACCCGCGTCACCAGCACCTCCTCGAAACGGCCGACCGCGAGGGCGGCGTCCAGACCGACCCCGGCATAGCGGCAGAAGGCCTCCTCCACGGTGATCTCCTCCCAGGGCGCGCCCAGGTCAATGGCCCGACCCCGAAAGCGGCAGACCGTGCTGCCCTTGGCCGCCAGCGCCACCTCTCCAAGCAGCGCCACCGTATCCTGCAAGATGTCCCGCCAATCGGCGTGCAGCCGATACCACTCCAGCATGGTGAACTCGGGGCGGTGGCGGCGGCCACGCTCGCCCAGGCGGAAACACGGGCCGACCTGCCAGATGCGCTCGTAGCCCGCTGCCAACAGCCGCTTCATGTGCAGTTCCGGCGAGGTCCGTAGCCAGGCGCTGCCAGCGGGTTCGGCGTCGATGTAGTCCTCGAGGGCGGGAGCCTGAATCCGTACCGGGGTCTCGACCTGCAGGAAGCCACGGGAACGGAAGAACTCACCCAAGGCTGCCAGCACCCGGCTACGCAGCTCCAGGGCCGGACGCAAGACCGCCAGCCGACGCGGCGTCCCAGGATGCGCTGCGGAACCTGACGGCATCGACGCGAATACTCCCGCGACGCTGGCGCTCAGGAAGAGGATTTCTTGACCCGCTCGACGTAGACCCCGGTGCGGGTATCGATGCGGACAATGTCGCCCAGGTTCACGAACAGCGGCACTCGAATCTCGTAACCGTTCGCGATCTTCGCCGGTTTGGTCACATTCGTCGCGGTATCGCCGCGTACGCCGGGCTCGCAGTCCATCACCTGTTTCTCGATGAAGCAGGGCAGCGTGACCTCAATGGGCTTTTCGCTGTGGAAGAGCACCTTGCAGGCCATGTTATCGTCAAGGAAGTACTTGTTGTCGCCGACGATCTCGGGGGGGACGCGCACCTCTTCGTAGGACTCCGAGTCGCTGAAGATGAACGCCTGGCCGCCGTCGTCGTAAGAGTAGGTCATCTCCCGCTCTTCGAGGTTCGGACGGTCAATGCTGTCCGCCGAGCGGAAGGTCCGATCGAGGGTCGAACCGGTGATCATGCTTTTGAGCTTGCAGCGATACAGCGCCTGCCCCTTGCCCGGTTTACAGAAATCAAAATCCACCACCACGTAGGGCTCGCCCTCAATCTCGACTTTCAGGCCCTTGCGCAAGTCTGCCGCCGCGTACATGCTCGTCTCATCCTCTTGGGTTGGGCGGCCGCCACCACCGGTTGCCCGTGAAGCGCCTACCCCTCAGAATCTTCTTGGACGCCAGGTATAATGCGATGTAATTTACTGTGATTCAGCGATCTTGCAACAGCGGCACAGTGGAGGTCCATGGGCATGACGGGCAGCAAGGTCGACAGGGCCGCCGCACTGGAGAGCATCCAGGAGGCGTTGGGCTACCGCTTCCGGCAGATGGCACTGCTGGATCAGGCCTTGACGCACCCCTCCTGGCTGGCGGAGAACGAGGATAAGGGCCAGGACAATCAGCGCCTCGAATTCCTCGGCGACGCGGTGCTGCAACTGGCGGCGACGGCGCTGCTGTTCGAGGCCCTCCCCAGCGGCGCCGAGGGCCAGTTGACCAAGATCCGCTCGGCGCTGACCAAGGAGCAGGCCTTGGCCGACTACGCGCTGGTCCTCGGCCTCAGTGCGGGACTGCGCCTCGGCAAGGGCGAGGCCCGGCATGGCGGTGGAGAGCGGCCCTCTAGCCTCGCGGACACCTTCGAGGCCGTCCTCGGCGCCATCTTCGTCGATGCCGATTTTGCCGCCGCGGTCGCCCTCACGGGCCGTCTCATCAGCCCCGCTCTGGCCGACGTGGAGGGCTTGCTGGCGGTCGAGAACCCGAAGGGGGCACTGCAGGAGTACACCCAGGAACGCTACCACGGCATCCCGTGCTACGAAACGGTCAGTGTCAGCGGCCCTGATCACGAGCCCCGCTTCGAGGTCGCCGTCATCTTCCAGGGCGAGGAGCTGTCCCGCGCCGTGGCCGGCAGCCGCCGTGCGGCCGAGTGCCATGCCGCCGAGGGAGCGCTGAGCGCGTTGGTGAGGAGGGAGCAGAACGATGGTGCATGACTATGAGTTACACTACCCGCCGGTGATCCACTTCGGCTCTGGCTGCCGGTTCCTGGCGGGCGAGCTGCTGCGGCGTGCGGCCGGCGGGCCGCAGCCCCGTACCTACGTCGTCTGTTCCCGCACGGTGCGCTCCACGGGGGCTCTCGACGAGCTGGCTCGCCGCAGCGGGCTCTCCTGGTGCGGCGTCTATGACCAGGTTTCCCATGACCCGCCCCTCGAGTGCGTGGATGCGCTGATTGAGCAACTCTGCCTGTCGTCGGCCGATGCGGTGCTGGCCATCGGCGGGGGCAGCGTCCTCGACGCGGCCAAGGCGGCAGCCGCCATCGCGCCCACGGCCGACGGGGTGCGTCCCTTCTTCGAAGCTCAGCGCTCGCTCTCCCGCCCGGGGCTACCGCTGGTCGCCTTGCCGACGACCGCCGGCTCAGGTGCGGAGATTACCCCCAACGCCGTCCTCAGCGACCGCCTTAAGGGGGTCAAGCGCGCCATCCGCAGCCCGTTCCTGGTGCCGGCTGCCGCGCTGGTGGACCCGGACCTGACCCTGTCCATGCCGCCGGAGCTGACCAGCCACAGCGGCCTCGACGCGCTGACTCAGGCCATCGAATCGTATATCTCGTTGCGGGCCAGTGCGGTCAGCCAGTCCCTGGCCGCCACCGCCGTGGCGCGCCTGCTGGCACATCTGCCGCAAGCCTGCCGCGACGGCCTTGATCTCGAAGCCCGCACGCTGGTGGCCGAAGGCAGCCTGCTGGGCGCTATGGCCTTCTCCCAGAGCGGCCTGGGCGCCGTGCATGGTTTGGCGCATCCCATTGGGCACGCCCTGAGTCTGCCCCACGGCCTGACCTGCGCCATCCTCCTGCCGCATATCCTGCGGCTGAACCTCCCCGCCTGCACCGGCGAGCTGGACGCCTTGGCCGCAGTGCTGGGATTGGGAGGTGCGACCGCGTTCGTGGAGGCCGTCGGCGGCTTCTGCGCCAATCTCGGCGTGCCGGGCAGCTTCGCGGCCTATCGCCTGGCCGAGGCCGACCACAGTGCCATCGTTGCCAACTGCCGCAGCGGCAGCATGAAGGCCAACCCGCGCCACCTGGCCGACGCCGAGTTGCTCGAGTTGCTGCAGCGGCTGAGTTAAGGCCGGCGCGGTAGGGCGCCGAGTCCAGGCAACGACGGGGGCTCTTTGGACTGCGGCGCTAGGGGACGCGCCGTGGTCGAACCGGGTACCTGAGTAGTGACCGTCTAGGATAATCTGCAAGCGCAATTCCCCGCGGATTTTCCGGGCGGTAGGCGCGAATGCCAGACGCCGCGGAGCGCTGAAAGCGCGGCCATTCCTCAGCCCAGGGCAGCGCCCTGGGAATGGAATCCCAAACGAGATTGAGCCCTGCAAGGGCGGCATAACGACAGTCCATGGGCAGCACGCGCTAGGTATAGCGCCCCTACAGGGCTGAGAATCTGGGGTATCCCCGGCACCCAGGGCGGTGCCCCAGCAGCGCTAACTTAAGCGGCTCTAGCGCCAGAGAAAGCAAAC
>CAIZKT010000653.1:0-2416 GCA_903933565.1 uncultured Victivallales bacterium
GAGTACCTGCTGGTGTGGAGCCGTAGCTCGGGAGAAACCATCCGTGCGTAAGAAGTGGAGCATCCCTGAGCTGTACTTCCTCCTCGTGCCGCCAGGGCTGTGGCTGGCGCTGTTCTTCGGCGTGCCGCTCCTCATCGTTCTGCGCTTCAGCCTCAGCCCGCAGGACATCCGCGGCGGCATCGTCAGCGGCTTCACCCTGGAACACTACCGGCGCCTCATCGACCCCCTCTACGCCAACATCCTGCTGCAATCCCTGACTGCCGCCGGCGTCACCACCGCCATCACCCTGCTCCTCGCCTATCCGGCGGCCTACTACATGGCCTTCGCCACCCCCCGCACCAAGGCCATCATGATGTTCCTCATCGTCCTGCCCTTCTGGACCAATTTCCTGGTCCGCATGTACTCGTTCCTGACCATCCTCGGCAGCGACGGCCTGATCAACAGCACACTGCTCGGTCTCGGGATGATCCATGAGCCTCTGAACCTGATCCACAACACCTTCGCCGTTTACGTCGGCTTCGTCTACGGCAACCTGCCCTACATGATCCTGCCCATCTTCGCCGCCCTCGACCGCATGGACTCGACCCTCCAGGAAGCCTCCATGGACATGGGTGCCGGCCCCTTCCAGACCTTCTGGCGCATCACCCTGCCCTATTCGTTCTCCGGAGTGGTTGCCGGCATCGTTTTCGTCTTCATCCCGACCCTGGGGAACTTCGTCGTACCGGAGATCCTGGGCGGCGCTGACAACGTCATCATCGGCAACGTCATCAACCGCCAATTCCTGTCTTCGCGCAACTGGCCGTTTGGCTCGGCCCTCTCGGCGGTCCTGGTGTTTGGACTCATGGTCTTCATCACCGTCTACATCCGCTATGGCGATCCGGGCGGCAAGAAACGGCTCTTGTGGGGTAGTATCCTATGGCCAGGAATAACGATCTCGGGGTCGGCACCGGGCGCTGGCTGCAGCTCGCCACCTGGCTGAGCGTCGCCTTCCTCTTCCTGCCCATACCGATCCTGATCCTCTATTCCTTCAACGGCGGGCGCCATGTGACCCACTGGGAAGGCTTCAGCCTGAAGTGGTACGCGGTGGCCTGCAAGGACCGCGCCATCTGGCTGGGGGTGCGCAACTCGCTGCTCATCGCCCTGGCCAGTACCGGCATCTCCACCGTCCTGGGAACCGCGGCCGCGCTGGCCCTGGGAAAGTACACGTTCCGGGGGAAGTTCCTGTTCCAGAACCTGATCTACATCCCGATCATCCTCCCGGAGATCATCTTCGGGCTCGCGCTGCTGGCCCTCTTTGTGTTCATCCACATGCCCCTTGGCTTCGTCGCCATCATCTGCGCCCATGCCACCTTCAGCCTCTCTTTCGTGGCGCTCATCGTCCTCGCCAAACTGCACCAGTTCGACCCGCGCCTGGAGGAAGCCAGCCTCGACCTCGGCGCGGACCGGATCGAGACCTTCTGGCGGGTGGTCCTGCCCGCGATCGCCCCCGGTATCGTCTCCGGCGCCATGTTCGCCTTCACCCTCAGCCTGGACGATTTCGTCGTCACCCTGTTCACCGCCGGGGCAAGTTCCACCACCCTGCCGCTGCGGATTTACTCGCTGATCAAGTACGGGGTCACGCCCGAACTCAACGCCGTGTCGACCATGCTGATCCTGGTGACCCTGTGCGCCCTCTGCGCCGGACGCTATCTCCAGAAACGCGCCGTCTCCCGCCGGATCATCCTCGGCGTGGGCGGCGGTATGGCGGCCCTGATCGGCGCTGTCCTCCTGGTGTCCATCAGCATGGCGGACGACCACAACACCCTGAACCTCTACAACTACGCGGGGTACATCGACAAAGACGTCCTGGCGGACTTCGAGAAGGAAACCGGTATCCGCGTCAACTGGAACTACTACAACGACAACCAGGAACTCCTCGCCCGCCTGGCCATGGGCGCCTGCGACTACGACCTGGTGGTCCCCAGCGACTTCATGGTCAAAATCCTGGTCGAACTCGGACTCCTCGCCCAGATCAACCCGGCCAATGTGCCCCATCTCGGCCAGATCGACCCGCGCTTCCGAACCCTGTCCTTCGATCCCACCGGCACGTACTACGTACCGTATACGTACGGCTTCACCGGCCTCTCCTACAACACCGCGAAGGTCAGCGGCGTGGTCGATTCGTGGAAGATCCTCCTGGACGAGACCTACAAGGGCCGTATCCTGATGACCGACGACATGCGGGAGTGCTTCGGATTCGCTTTCCGACTCCAGGGCCACTCGCTGGACAACCACAACCTGGAGGAACTGGCGCAGGCTCTGGAGCTGCTCCGGCGGCAGAAGCCGCTGGTGCTGCGCTACGACTCCAGCACCATATTCGAGACCTTGCTCAGCGGCGAGGCGCTCGTCGCCCAGTGCTGGTCCGGGGGCGGACTGC
>CAIZKT010000654.1:0-2020 GCA_903933565.1 uncultured Victivallales bacterium
ATGGCCGCGCTTTCAGCGCTCCGCGGCGTCTGGCATTCGCGACACGTCCCGCCGGAAGTCTCCCCCAAGAGTCAAGGGACCCGTTCTGCTCGCCGGACGCGGAGACGATCGAAACAGAAACCCTACGGAACTGACCTGCGCCCATGGAACGCTAAGGGAGTTGGCACTTGCTGAAGTATCGGGATATGATTGCGGCACAACGGCAGAAGGCGGTCGGCTCCGGGGGCGCGCCGCCCCGGCCCCGGCGTCAGGAGACCGGGCGTATTCCGGGAAAGAGCGTCGTGGCCAGCACAGGACTTCTTTCTCCGGTGCGCTTGCCGATTTTGAAGTCTCCATATCCTCAACGCCAAACGATGGGACACTCGTGATGCGCACAGACTTCTCGCCCGCGGGTCCAGCGTCCCTGCCTTCGCTGATTCCTGCCGCGCCCGGCATTACGGCGGATTACTGGTGTACTTGGGCGGCACAGAACTACCTCTATGGCCAGGGCGCGGCGGAGCTTGACCTCGGGGAACTCGAAGGCAATGCCGGGTCTCGGCATGCCAAGGAGGAACTGTGCGAGCAGGCGCTGTTCGGCGAGACCGGCTGGCTCAGCTTCTTTGCCAAGGTGCGCGGCGATCTGATCTTCCTGCTCGACGACGGCTACTACGTGGGCGACTCGGCCTCCTGTGAACTGGATCCCGGTAGGTTCACCTCCTTCGCCGGGCCGCCCCCGGAGCGACTCAGGAAACTGAATGAACGGGTCAAGCAGTCCGGCTGGCGGACCTTGGGGCTGTGGCTGCGGGGGCCGGAGGGCGAAGCGTACTGCCGTGAACGTCTCGAATGGAGCCGGTACGCCGACATCGGGTACTGGAAGGTTGACGGTGGCGACCAGGCTTTCAATCTGGTCTCCTGGCGCAGTGAGCTGCACCCGAAACTGCTCCTCGAACACGTCCAGCCCTGTGGTCCGTTCAACGGCCCGGACGGGCGCTGTGGCAGCGCCTTCGGCGCCGGACACCGCCTCCAATGCCTGAAGCACTCTGACGTCCTGCGGATCTATGATCGCGACCACCCCCTGTCCATGGCCACCACGCTTGACCGGGTGGCGTCATGTCTGCAGGCCGCGACGGCGGCGTCTGGGGTTCGCGGCATCATCAACTGCGAGGACGAGATGTATGTTGGCGCGGCGTTGGGATGTTCCCTGGGCGTCTTCCGCTCGCCGCAGATTGGGCTGCGCCCGAGTGGCGATCCGGACGTGTTCATGGCCGGCCCCCGGCAGTGGAAACGGCGCATCGACGAGGTGATTCGGGCCGTGCGCTGGCACCGCCTGGCGCCGCCGTTTGCGGCGGGGATCGGCACGGTGCAGGTCGACGACGCGGCGTTCGCGGATTCCTGGGTCTTTCGTCGCGGCGAGACGTGGGATTCCACCCGCATTGGGCGGCTGGTGACGCAGGGCGCGCCAGCGCGGCTGACCCGCGGCTTGGCGTTGCCGACGGTGCAGGGGGGCGAGCCGGCGCCCTATGTCGTGGCGTCGCGCTTCCCGAACAGCGCCGTGGCGATTGCCGCGCTGGCGCGAACCTCGCCAGAGGACGGCTGGCGTTGCGCCGCGGTTGACGTCAGCCTGCGCCTGGAGGAGATGCCGGTGGTGGTGGGTGTCTTTGGCCACTTCCGCAGTCTGACCCTGGCTTTCGCACGTCCCCTCGCCCCCGGGACACGGGTACTGGCCCAGGACCTGGCTGGCGACCGGGCCTACGACGTCACCCAGGAGGCACGAGTTGAAGGTCAGAGTCTCGTGCTCCCGGGCGGGCTGCTCGAGCGGGTCGGCCGGTCGGCGTCCACTCCGGGCGATCTCTCGGATCCCGGACTGGTTATTAAGCTGGAAGGTGACTACTCAGGTCCTAGGGTTCAGGGTTCAAGGTTCAGGGTTCGCCCCAGCCCCCGGCTGGGGCCGGACCTACCAGAATGAGACTTGCCGACGCGGGTCCGATTCCGATCCGGCCGGGACGCGCCGGATCGCCTGGAGGGCGGCCCTGCGTGGCCG